>JALWQC010000375.1 GCA_027080755.1 Paracoccaceae bacterium | reverse complement strand
CTGTTCGCCGAAGCGTTCGAAAATCTCCGCGATGTTCAGGTCGGCCGCGATTTTTATTTCGTCGTCGGAATCGACAAAGGGCAGGGCCAGATGGTCGGCCAGCCTGCGCCCGACGGTCGATTTTCCGGCCCCCATCAACCCGACCAGAACCACCGTCCGGTCAAGTTTCAAAGGCGGGTTTTGCAAGCTGTCGGTCATTTCCAGAGGCCCCAGATCAATGATTGCCCAAGCAGGACAACCGCGTTAGTATTACTATGCACGAAATGATGCAGATAGAAAACACCGGTAATGTCAAAAGGCACCGGCAGGAGCAGGCAAAAATGTTTCGATTGATAAAATTCCTTTTTTATCTTGCCGTTATCGGCGGGATTGCCGTCGTTGGTTATGCGCTGTTTTTTGAATTGCCCGCGCCACAGAACGAAGTCACGGTGCAGATACAGCCCGATCTGGATTAGGGAATGCGCCGCGCCCTTGCCCTTGTTGCCGCCTTGATTGCCCTGCCGGCCCATGCGCAGGCCCCGATCAGCGCCATCGGCTGGCTTAGCGAAAGCATAAAGAACCCGCCGCCCTTTGAAATCGCGCCGGAATCGCCGCCGCTGGTGCCCACGCTCAGCCCCGAGATCGTGCAGAAGAAATACCTGATGGAGGTCAGCCCCGACGCCATCGGCCTGCTGGCGCCTTCGGTCACCGGATTTCCGGCCAATATGTGGGGGGATATGTCCGTGCGCGAGGTTGCCAAGGCCCTGCGCGACTTCCCCCGCGAAGGCCCCCCCGAGGCGCGGCAGCTGTTTCAGCGCATCCTGCTGGCACAGGCCAATCCGCCGCACGGGGATCAACAGGACGGGGTGGTGCTGAAGGCCCGCGTCAAGCGCCTGTTCGACATCGGCGCCCTCGATCCGGCCGAGGCGCTGGTCACCCTGAACCGGCCGTTGACGCGGTCCCTGTTCGACATCACCTTCGATATCGCCATTCTGACCGATCGCACGCTGAAGGTCTGTCAGGCACTGGCCGAAGCCCCCGCCCTGAGCGACGACCTGAGCCAGAAGGTTTACTGCCTTGCGCGCTCGGGGGACTGGAATGCGGCGGCGATTACCCTGTCGCTTGGCGGCACCATCGGGGCGATTCCGCCCGAACGCGAGCAGTTGCTGATCCGTTTTCTGGATCCCGAGATGTTTTCCGACAGCCCCGATCCGGTCCTTCCCGATCCGCTGACTCCGCTGGATTTTGTCCTGCGCGAGGCGGTGCTGCTGCCGCGTCCCCCCGGTCCGCTGCCGCTACCCTATCTCTATCGCGACACGGCCCCGACGACCGCGCTGCGTCTGCGGCTGGAGGCTACGGAGCGTCTGGTGAAATCCGGCGCCTTGCCTGCCAGCCTGCTGTTTTCGGCCTATCGCACGGGGTCGCCGGCCAGCTCCGGCGGGGTCTGGGGGCGCCAGCATGCGGTGCAGGCGCTGGATGCGGCGTTGCAAAGCGGCACGCCGGCCAAAATCGCCGCCGCGCTCGGGGAAAGTCTGCAGGCGCTTGACGAAGCCGGATTGCTGGTGGCGCTGGCGGGGGAATATGGCGAATCCCTTGCCAAGCTGCCCTATGATCCGGCCTATCAGCCCATTACCGACGATACGGTCGATCTGGTGCATCTGGCCAATCTGACCGCGCCGGACTGGGAACACCACACCACCCGCGCCCCGCGTCGGGATCTGGCGCAACAGCTGGTGCAGCACGCCCCGCTGAAGGCCGACGGCACCGATGCCCTGACACAGGCAATTGCCGGCGCCCTGTCCGGCGACGCCCCCGACAGCCCCGATACGCAACGTTTGCTGGAACTGCTGGCCAAGGGCAACACCGCGCAGGCGATACTGGGGGCGCTGGAACGTCTGTCCAGTGGCGCCGCCGGCGATCCGG
The DNA here is from genome assembly GCA_027080755.1 of Paracoccaceae bacterium. Lineage (GTDB taxonomy): Bacteria > Pseudomonadota > Alphaproteobacteria > Rhodobacterales > Rhodobacteraceae > NORP23. The sequence continues at coordinate 1,682 of JALWQC010000375.1, read as the reverse complement.
GCAGTATCGGCACCGGTCTTTATATCCTGAAACAGGCCGGACAAGAGGGGGCCGCGCGCCGGATTGCCGTGCAGATCCTGCTGCTGCCCGAGGGGGGATAATGGCCCATCCCTGGCTTGCCGTTTTTCTGGAGGCCCTGCAGGCCGAACAGGACGCCGCGCCCAACACCCTTGCCGCCTATGCCCGCGACTTGCAGGATTTCACCGCCTATCTGGACCACCGCGCCCTGTCGCCCGAAACCGCCACCCGCGCGGATATCGAAGCCTATCTTGTCGGGCTGGAAGCCGCCGGGCTGGCCCGCTCCACCCGCGCGCGCCGCCTGTCCGCGATCCGGCAGCTGTTCCGCTTTGCCTTTCTCGAAGGGTGGCGCGATGACGATCCGGCGGCGCAGATCCGTGGCCCCAAACGCCCGCGCGCCCTGCCGCACAGCCTGTCCGAGGGGGATGTGGATGCCCTGCTGGATGCGGCGCGGGCCTTCGGGCGCAACGATGTCGAGCGTCTGCGCAACGCCTGCCTGATGGAACTGCTATACGCCACCGGCCTGCGGGTCAGCGAGCTGCTGAGCCTGCCGGATGTGGCCGCGCGGGGGGATCCGCGCATGATCCTTGTGCGGGGCAAGGGCGGGCGCGAACGCATGGTGCCGCTATCGGCGCCGGCGCGCGAATTGCTGGGCCAGTGGCTGGAAACCCGCGACGCGGAACTGGCGCGCAAGGGGCAGAAATCCGCGTTCCTGTTCCCCTCGCGCGGGAAAAGCGGCCATATCACCCGCGAGGGGTTCTTTCTGACGGTAAAGAAAATCGCGGCGGCGGCGGGCCTCGATCCCGCGCATGTCTCGCCCCACACCCTGCGCCATGCCTTTGCCACGCATCTGCTGGCCAACGGGGCCGATCTGCGATCTATCCAGACGCTTCTGGGGCATGCCGATGTTGCCACGACAGAAATTTACACCCATGTTCTGGAAGAACGCCTGAAAGAGCTGGTGCTGGAAAACCATCCGCTTGCGAAACCGCGCCAATAGCCCCATAAACAGGGTCCACTGAACAGGAGCATTCACAATGGACGTTACGCAAGGCGTGACATGGGACCTCGCCCTTTGGGGCAGTATCGCGGCCATCGTCGCGCTGTTGCTGTTGTCGGCGTTCTTTTCCGGCTCCGAAACCGCGCTGACGGCGGCCAGCCGGGCCAAGCTGCATGCCATGGCGGACAAGGGATCGCGCGGGGCGGCCATCGCGCTGCGGCTGATAGAGGACCGCGAGCGCCTGATCGGCGCCGTTCTGCTGGGCAACAACCTTGTGAATATCCTTGCCACCTCGCTTGCCACCAGCCTGCTGACGCTTTTGTTCGGCTCTTCGGGGGTGGCGCTGGCCACCTTGCTGATGACCCTGCTGGTGCTGGTTTTTGCCGAGGTGATGCCCAAGACCTATGCCATTACCAACGCTGAAAAGGCCGCGACCCGCGTGTCGCCGCTGATCAATACGGTTGTGATCCTGTTGTCGCCGCTGGTGGCGGTCGTGCGGGTGCTGGTGCGGTTTTTCCTGCGGTTGCTGGGGGTGAAAACCGACCCGGACACCAATGTTCTGGCGCATGAGGAAATCGCCGAGACCATCGCGCTGCACCATTCCGAAGGTGGCGTGCAAAAGGATGACCGCGACCGCCTGCTGGGGGCGCTGGACCTGAAAAAC
>JALWQC010000374.1 GCA_027080755.1 Paracoccaceae bacterium | reverse complement strand
GCCCATGGTAAAGCCCTGCATCAGGGCCACATAGGGTTTGGGCCAGTTCGCCAGTTTGGCGTTCATGCGGTATTCGTCGCGCCAGAATTTGCGCCCGTATTCGAAATCCCCCGCCCTGGCGGTGTCATACATTTCCTGAATGTCGCCACCGGCGCAAAAGGCCTTGTCGCCCGTGGCGTCGATCAGGGCCAGCGCCACGCGGTCGTCCGTCGCCCAGTCATCCAGCGCCGCCTCTATTGCCATCGCCATCTCATAGGACAGCGCGTTCAGCGCCTTGGGCCGGTTCAGGGTGATGCGACCGATTTTGCCCTCTATGCGGATGTCGATATCAGCCACGGTCGCGCTCCGCCAGAAGGGTGCGCGCGGTGATCAGGCGCATGATTTCATTGGTGCCTTCAAGGATCTGGTGGACGCGCAGGTCGCGCACGATCTTTTCGATGCCGTAATCCGCCAGATAGCCGTATCCGCCCAGCATTTGCAGCGCGTCATTGGCGACGTTGAAGCTGGTGTCGGTGACAAAACGTTTGGCCATGGCGCAGAATTTCGTTGCATCCGGTGCGCCGGTGTCCAGCTTCCATGCCGCCTGACGCAGATAGGTGCGGGCGGCCTGCAGCTCTATCTCCATATCCGCCACGCGGAATTGCAGCGCCTGGAACTGGTCCAGTGTTTTGCCGAAGGCCTTGCGTTCCCCCATGTATCCCAGCGCGATATCCAGCGCCTTTTGCGCGCCCCCCAGCGCCGAGGCCGAGATATTCAGCCGTCCGCCGTCCAGTCCGGCCATAGCGTATTTGAAGCCCTTGCCCTCTTCGCCGACCAGATGGTCCAGCGGCACCTTGCAATCGTCGAACTGCACCTGCGCCGTGGGCTGGGCCTTCCAGCCCATCTTGCGTTCCGGCGCACCGAAGGACAGGCCCGCTGTGCCGTCTTCGACGATCAGGCTGGAAATGCCCTTGGGGCCATCCCCGCCGGTGCGGGCCATGACGATATAGGCATCCGAATACCCCCCGCCCGAGATAAACGCCTTGGTGCCGGTCAGGGCATAGCCGTCGTCCGATTTTACCGCGCGTGTGCGCAGTGCCGCCGCATCCGAGCCGCTGCCCGGCTCCGTCAGGCAATAGGAAAACACTTTTTCCATGGTGCAAAGCTGCGGCAGCCATTTGGCTTTGGTTTCATCATTGCCGAATTTGTCGATCATGCCGCCGCACATGTTGTGGATGGACAGGAAAGAGCCGACCGCCGGATCCGCCATGGCCAGCGCCTCGAATACCAGCGTCGCATCCAGACGTGACAGGCCCGAGCCGCCGTATTCCTCGGACACATACAGCCCGCCGAACCCGAGCGCGGCAATTTCCGGCCACAGCTCTTTCGGGATGGTGCCTGCGGCCTCCCATTCTTCGGAATGGGGCGCGATGCGTTCCTGCCCGAAATCGTAAGCCATATCGAAAATCATCTGTTGTTCTTCGGAAAGGGCGAAATCCATGGGGGCCTCGTGTTTTTTGGGATCGGTGTGTGCAAACCGGCCTGTGCCGGCAGATCGGGGGCGGCCCTGTAGCAAGGCCGCCCGCCGGTTTTATTCCATCGTCGGGATGGAGAAATTCGCGCCCTCTTTGGCGCCCGAGGGCCAGCGCGAGGTCACGGTTTTGGTGCGTGTGTAGAATTTGAACGCATCCGGCCCGTGCTGGTTCAGGTCGCCAAAGGCCGACTTTTTCCAGCCGCCGAAGGTGTGATAGGCCAGCGGCACGGGGATCGGCACGTTGACGCCGACCATGCCGACATTGACGCGGCTGGCGAAATCGCGCGCCGTGTCCCCGTCACGGGTGAAAATGGCGGTGCCGTTGCCGTATTCGTTGTCCTTGACCAGCTTCAGCGCCTCTTCATAGGAATCGGTGCGTACGGTGGATAGGACAGGACCAAAGATTTCCTGTTTGTAGATGTCCATATCCGGCGTCACATTGTCGAACAGGGACGGCCCGACGAAGAAACCGTTTTCATAGCCCTGCAGGCTGAAATTCCGCCCGTCCACAACCAGTTTCGCACCCTGTTCCACACCGCTGTCCACCAGACCGTTGATGCGGGCCTTGGCCTCGGGGGTGATGACCGGACCGAGGTCCACGTCGTCGCCGGCGGTATAGGGGCCGACTTTCAGGCTCTCGACGCGGGGGATCAGGGCCTCTATCAGGCGGTCGGCGGTTTCTTTGCCAACGGGAACAGCCACGGACAGGGCCATGCAGCGTTCGCCGGCGGCGCCGTAACCGGCCCCGATCAGGGCATCGACCACATTGTCCATGTCGGCGTCAGGCATGATGATGGCGTGGTTCTTGGCCCCGCCAAAGCACTGCACCCGTTTACCTGCGGCACAACCGTTGCCGTAGATATATTCGGCAATCGGGGTAGAGCCGACAAAGCCGATCGACTGGATGGTGTCATGGGCAATGATCGCGTCCACGGCCTCTTTGTCGCCATTGACGACCTGCAGGATGCCTTTGGGCAGGCCGGCCTCTTCGAACAGTTCGGCCAGCATCAGGGGGACCGAGGGGTCGCGCTCGGACGGTTTCAGGATAAAGGCGTTGCCGGCGGCAATTGCGGGGGCAAACATCCACATCGGGATCATGGCGGGGAAGTTGAACGGCGTAATGCCGGCGGTAACCCCCAGCGGCTGGCGCATGGAATACATGTCGATACCCGGGCCGGCGCCGTCGGTGTATTCCCCCTTCAGCAGTTCGGGCGCACCGATGCAGTATTCCACCACTTCCAGACCACGCACCACGTCGCCCTTGGCGTCGGGGAAGGTCTTGCCGTGCTGGCTGGACAGAACCTCGGCCAGCTTGTCCATGTCGCGGTTCAGCAGATCGACGAATTTCATCAGCACGCGCGCGCGGCGCTGCGGGTTGGTGGCGGCCCATCCGGGCTGTGCGGCCTCGGCAGCCTGCACGGCCTTGTCCAGCTCGGCCGCGGTGGCCAGCGGGGTTTTGGCGGTGACTTCCCCGATCGCGGGGTTGTAGACATCGGCAAAACGCCCCGAAGTCCCTTTGACGTGTTCGCCGTTAATATAGTGTGTAAGTTCTTGCATGGGTTTCCTCCTGTTATATCTGGCGGGCAGCTTACGCCTGTTACGTAACGTTTGTCATAAAAAATCTTCCCAAAAGCATTTTGCATTTTTGCATTATGAAAACCTGTGATATGAAAACGCCATGCAAAAAAGCCAGATGAAATGGGATGACCTGCGCGTCTTCCTTCAGGTTGCCAGAAATACCCGTCTTGTTGCGGCGGGCAAGGTGCTGGGTATGGATCCGGCGACGGTAGGGCGGCGGATCTCGGCGTTGGAGGATGCGCTGGGGGCCAAGCTGTTCGACCGCTCGCCGCAGGGCTATGACCTGACCGACACCGGCCGCAAGCTGGTGGAACATGCGCAAGGGATGGAGAGCATCGCCTCTGTCGCGCGCGAGGATGTGGGGGGCTCCTCCGACCGTTTGTCGGGGGTGGTGCGCATCGGCGCGCCGGACGGGGTGTCGAACTATCTGCTGACCGAGGCGACGGCGATGTTGGGGCGGGAAAATCCCGACCTGAAAATCCAGATCGTCGCCTCGGTC
>JALWQC010000373.1 GCA_027080755.1 Paracoccaceae bacterium | reverse complement strand
CCGGTGTGTCGTCCATCTTAACGGGCCAGTTTCTTGCGCAACATGATGGGCGCGAACATTTCCGTCTGGCGGATTTCCACGCGCCCCTCCTTGGCCAGTTCCAGACTGGCGGCAAAGGTGGCCGCCGTGGCCGAGCGGCGTTTTTTCGGGTCCAGACGCCAGGCCTCGGGCAGGTATTGTTCCAGCGTGCCCCACTCCATCGCGTGGCCGATCAGGCCCTTCATACGCTCCAGCGCCTGCTCCATCGTATAGAACGCGCCGCGTTTGTAGTGCAGGGGTTCGAAATCCTCGCGGGTTTTGACGCGGGCATAGGCCTGCATCAGATCCAGAACCGTGGCCGTGTATTTCACCGTGCGTTTGCGCGCGACATCCTCTGTCTGGCCGCGGGCAAAGAAATCGCGGCCCAGCTGGTCACGCCCCATCAACCGCGCGGCAGAGCGGCGCATCGCCTCCAGCCGTTCCAGCTGAAAGGCCAGATGGGCGGCCAGTTCCTCGCCGCTCGGGCCTTCGTCATTCGGGTCGGGGGGCAGCAGCAGGCGGGATTTCAAAAAGGCCAGCCACGCCGCCATGACCAGATAATCGGCCGCCAGTTCGATGCGCAGGCGCTTGGCCTCTTCGACGAAAGCCAGATACTGGATCGCCAGATCCAGGATCGAGACCCGCCGCAGGTCCACCTTTTGCGTGCGCGACAGGGTCAGCAACAGATCGAGCGGCCCCTCGAAGCCGTCCACATCCACCACCAGCGCCTCGGCCGCGACGCGGGCCTGCACATCGACAAAATCGTCTTTGTCCGTCGCAAGGCCTGTTATATGGTCATCGGGCATGGGGGGACTCCTATTCCTGAGTTACGGCCAGACAGTCGGCGCCACGGGCCCGCAGGGCAAGGCACAACACCTGCGCCGCCGCGACATCCTCCAGCCCCGCCGCGCGCAGCTGATACAGTAGACGGCCGCCGGCCTCCAACGGTTCTATGACACGTTGCTTGCCGGCCAGCAGATCGCCATAGCGGGCCTGATAGTCGTTCCAGACGGCGTTCGCGGCCTCCAGACTGGCATAGGCGCCAAGCTGGGCCAGCGGTGCGCCCGGATCAACCACGGGGTTGCCATATAGCGGCGCGGGTTCGGGCAGATCCTCGACCTGCGTCGTGTCGCCCTGTTCATCGGGCAGGGTTTGCAGGATCAGGTTTTCGATTACGTCCCCCTCTTCGGGCAGGGTCTTGTCGAAATTGGCGGGGCGGCGTTCGGGCATCACCATGCCGTCAGGGGCCACGGGCAGAGCCGGCTGTTCGGGCAAGGGCTGGTTGTTTTCGTCCACCTCTACCAACAGGCTGGAGGCATCGACCACCAGCGGCGCGGGTTGTTCGGCAGGTTGTTCGGCGGGCGCCGTTGCCTCGGCCTGAAGGGTGGCCATCGGGGCGTCCTCGGGGGCAAGGGGCTGCTCCTGCGGGGCAAGGGTGGCGTCGGTGTCTACGGCGCTCGGGCTGTCGCTGGCCAGAACCTCGTTCACCTCCAACCCCTGATAATCGGCCTCTGTGCCGCCGGGGTCCTCGGGGGTTATGCGGGCCTCGCCCTCCATCGCGCGGATTACAGGAACCGAGGTCGCATCCCGCTGCCCCAGCATCACGGCCCAGTAAACGATCCCCAACACCAGCCCGACAGACAGCAACGCCCCGCCCCAGCGGATGACTGTTGCCACCACACCTGCACCCCCACCGGGCGCCGATCCGTTAGGATTCGATTCGTATTGCGATTCCTGCATCGGGTTCCAAGCCTTTCACGCACACTTTATCTTGTGTGCGCCACTACTCCAACCCCCAAATGTGCGGTTTTTATCGCATCTCTTTTGCCGGGGTCACCCCAAGGATACCCAGTCCGGCGGCAATAGCAACGGCCGTTGCGCGGATCATCGCCAGACGGGCAAGAGTCTGCTCGGGCTTGTCCGGCCGGATAAAGCGCAGCTCCGGCTCTATTTTGCCAAGATGTTGCAGCGCATGGAAGTCCGAGGCCAGATCATACAGGTAAAAGGCAATCCGGTGCGGTTCGTGATGCCGCGCCGCCGCTTCCAGAAGGCGCGGCCATTCGGCCAGCTTTCTGACCAGGCCCAGCTCTGCATCATGTTCCAGCGGGCGCAAATCGGCCGAGGCCAGATTTTCGTCCGTCACATCAAACCCGGCCTCGGCCGCCTTGGCCAGCACGGAATTCACCCGCGCGTGGGCGTATTGGACGTAAAACACCGGATTGTCCTTGGACTGCTCCAGCACCTTGGCAAAATCGAAATCGAGCGGCGCATCGTTCTTGCGCGTCAGCATCACAAAACGGGTGACGTCGGGGCCGACCAGATCGACCACATCCTTGAGCGTGACAAAAGTGCCGGCGCGTTTGGACATCTTGAACGGCTCGCCATTCTTGAACAGCTTCACCAACTGCGTCAGCTTGATATCCAGCGGCACCTTGCCGTCAGACAGGGCCGAAACCGCCGCTTTCATCCGTTTGACATAGCCGCCGTGATCCGCGCCCAGTACATCGATCAACTCGTCAAAACCGCGCTGGATCTTGTCGTAGTGATAGGCAATGTCGGGGGCGAAATAGGTCCAGCTACCGTCGGATTTTTTCACCGGCCGGTCCACATCGTCGCCATGTTCGGTGGATTTGAACAGGGTCTGCTCGCGCGCTTCCCAATCCTCGGGCAGCTTGCCCTTGGGCGGCTCCAGCACGCCTTGATAGATCAGGCCCTTGTCCTCCAGCGTTTGCAGCGCGCTTTCGATTTTGCCGGTGCCATACAGGGATTTTTCGCTGAAGAATACGTCCATCACCACGCCCAGCGCTTTCAGGTCGGCGCGGATCATGTCCATCATCTGTTCGGTGGAAAATTCGCGCAGCTCTGCCAGCCATTCGCTTTCGGGCTTATCCAGCAGGCTGTCGCCGTATTTTTCGGCAATCGCCTGCCCGACCGGAATCAGGTAATCCCCGGGGTATAGCCCCTCGACAATCTTGGGCTCCTGCCCCAAAGCCTCGCGATAGCGTTCATAGGCCGAGCGCGCCAGCACATCGACCTGCGCCCCGCCGTCGTTGATATAATATTCGCGCGTCACATCGAAGCCGGCGAAATCCAGCAGACCGGCCAGCGCATCGCCAAAGACCGCGCCGCGGGTGTGGCCCACATGCAAGGGGCCTGTGGGGTTGGCGGAGACAAATTCCACGTTGATCTTGCGTTTGCCGCCCATATCCGAGCGCCCGAAATCCGTGCCATGGTTCAGTGCCGCCGGAATCACCGACAGCCAGATATCCGCATCCAGCCGCAGGTTCAAAAACCCCGGGCCGGCCACATCGGCCGTTAACACCCGCGGATCGGCGGCCAGCTTGTCGGCCAGCGCCTCGGCAATATCGCGGGGCTTCATGCGGGCCTGTTTTGCCAGAACCATAGCGGCGTTGGTGGCCATGTCCCCGTGCGCGGCATCGCGCGGCGGCTCAACGGCAACATTCGAAAAATCCAGCCCCGTAGGCAGCGTGCCTTCGGCAACCAGTGTGTTCAGGTTTTCCAACACCAGCGTGTTGATTTCGGCAAAAACGTTCATGCGATCGGTCCCAATATAGAAT
>JALWQC010000372.1 GCA_027080755.1 Paracoccaceae bacterium | reverse complement strand
GGACGATATTGTCGGGGCGGTGGAGCGCGGGGTCGATATGTTCGACTGTGTGCTGCCCAGCCGCTCGGGGCGCAACGGGCAGGCGCTGACGCGCATGGGGGCGATCAACATCAAGAATGCACGCCACCGCGACGACCCGCGCCCGCTGGATCCGGCCTGCGGCTGTCCGGCCTGCACGCAATATTCGCGCGCCTATCTGCATCATGTTTTCAAGGCGAACGAGATTATTTCGTCAATGCTGATGACCTGGCACAACCTGCATTACTATCAGGAACTGATGCAGGGGCTGCGCGGGGCCATTGCCGCCGGCACGCTGGCGGATTTCGTGGCGCAGTTCCACGAGCAGCGGGAAAAGGGCGATCTGGCGCCGCTCTGACGGTTTCGGGGGACGGTTTCCAACAATTTGACGCAAGTTTTCCGTGGAAATCCTGTGCGGGTTTCCGGGCGGAAACCTTGCGTTAACCGCTGTCTACTAACCTATGTTAGTAAACAGCGAAACCGGAAGGAATATCCAATGAAACCAACGTACAAACAGGAATTGGCCGCCGATTTTTTCAACGCGCTTGCCCATCCCCGCCGCCAGATGCTGTTCCAGATTTTGCGTGCTGCCGGACCCAAGGGCATGCCCTTCCACCGCCTGATTGCCCAAAGCGGCCTGAACCGGACCACGCTGGCCTTCCATATTTCAAAAATGACCCGCGGGCATCTGGTGCGGCGCAGGATCAAGGGGCCGGAAACATGGTTAACCGTTAACCCCGCCGCCTTCGACCGCTACGCTCTGGCCCTAGTCGTCCAGTGATTCAATAAAGGCCATGCGCAGGGATTTCAGGGTCTTTTCGTCGCCGATGCCGCCAAAAAACGCCTCCAGCGCCTGCCTGAACACCGGATGGGCGTTGTGGACGCGCGAGAACAGGGTGATGGATGACTGGAATTTCAGGTCGTCCGGCGCTCCGAACAGGGCCGGCGCGCCCTTGTCCGCATGGGCCAGCGCCACCTTCGTGCATTCCACCAGCCGCGGCCCCAGCAGCGGATGGGACAGATAGGCCGTCGCCTCGCCCCGGTCGCCAATGGCGTAGAACTGCGCGGTGGCGCTAATGCCCAGTCCGGCAATCTGGGGAAAAATATACCACATCCAGTGGCTTTGCTTGGCCCCCGCGCGCAGCTCGGACAAGGCGGTTTCATAGACCGGCGCCTGCGCCGATACAAAACGTTCAAGATCATATGCGTGTTTCATCCCGCCAGCCTAGCAAAACCGTTTATGCGCGTAAACTGCGGTGAAACTACGCTTGTGGGCGGAATAAAACGGGAACGTGCGCAAATCAGCCCTTGAATGTCTGCCCTGCGACCTCCAGATTATAGGCAACCAGAGGGACGCCGCAGGGCTGTCCCTTGCAGACAAAAGGACTATACATGACCGAGCAGAGCAGCGTTACCTATCCGGTTCTCCCGTTACGGGATATTGTTGTTTTCCCCCATATGATCGTGCCGCTTTTTGTCGGCCGCGAGAAATCCGTTCGCGCCCTTGAAGAGGTGATGAACGACGACAAGCAGATCCTGCTGTCCAGCCAGAAGGACGCCTCCGAGGACGAGCCGGGCGTTGATACCATCAACGAATACGGCGTTCTGGCCAACGTCCTGCAATTGTTGAAACTGCCCGACGGCACGGTAAAAGTGCTGGTAGAGGGCAAAAACCGTGTCCGTATCGACCGGTTTTTGGACAATGACGACTATTTCGAGGCCATCGCCCGTCTGGTGACGGAAACCGAGGGCGACGCGGATACGCTGACCGCCCTGACCCGTTCCGTCAGCGCCGAATTCGAGCGGTACGCCCGCCTGAACAAGAACGTCCCCGAGGACGCCGTAACCGCCGTGGCCGAGGCCGAAGACGCCGCCAAACTGGCCGACACGGTTGCCGGCCATCTTGGCGTGTCGATCGAGGAAAAGCAGAAGCTGCTGGAAATGTCCGATGTGGCCGAGCGGCTGGAAAAGATTTACGCCCTGATGCACGCCGAAATGTCGGTGCTGAAGGTGGAAAAGAAAATCAAGTCCCGCGTCAAAACCCAGATGGAGCGCACGCAGCGCGAGTATTATCTGAACGAACAGATGAAGGCCATCCAGAAGGAACTGGGCGACGGCGAGGAAGGCTCCAGCGAGATTGACGAACTGCAGGAAAAGATCAGCAGCGTGAAGCTGTCCAAAGAGGCCCGCGAAAAGGCCGAGGGCGAGCTGAAGAAGCTGAAAAACATGTCCCCCATGTCGGCCGAGGCCACGGTGGTGCGCAACTATCTGGACTGGATGCTGGCCTTGCCCTGGGGCAAAACCAAGCGCATCAAGAAAGACCTGTCCAAGGCGCAGGCGGTTCTGGATCAGGACCACTACGGGCTGGAAAAGGTCAAGGAGCGCATCGTGGAATATCTGGCGGTGCAGCAGCGCAGCAAGAAACTGCGCGGCCCGATCCTGTGTCTGGTCGGCCCTCCCGGGGTCGGGAAAACCAGCCTTGGCAAATCGGTCGCACGGGCCACGGGGCGGGAATTCATCCGTATCAGCCTTGGCGGTGTGCGCGATGAATCGGAAATCCGCGGCCACCGGCGTACCTATATCGGCTCCATGCCCGGCAAGATCATCCAGTCGATGAAAAAGGCGAAATCGTCCAATCCGCTTATCCTGCTCGATGAAATCGACAAGATGGGGCAGGATTTCCGCGGCGATCCCGCCAGCGCCATGCTGGAGGTCCTCGATCCCGAGCAGAACAGCACCTTCGTCGATCATTATCTGGAGGTCGAATACGACCTGTCCAACGTGATGTTCCTGACGACGGCGAACAGCTACAACATGCCCGGGCCGCTTCTGGACCGGATGGAAATTATCTCTCTGGCCGGATATACCGAGCAGGAGAAAATGGAAATTGCGCGCCGGCATCTGCTGGACAAGCAGATCAAGGGCCACGGGCTGAAGGCCGGGGAGTTTGTGCTGGAAGACGACGCCCTGCGCGACATCATCCGCTATTACACCCGCGAGGCCGGCGTGCGCAATCTGGAACGCGAGATCGCCAAACTCGCCCGCAAGGCCGTGACGGAAATCGTTATGGGCAAGGCGGACAAGGTGGTTGTCGGCAGTGAAAACCTGAACGACTATCTGGGTGTGCGCCGTTTCAAATTCGGTCTGGCCGAGGAAAAGGACCAGGTCGGCGTTGTCACCGGTCTGGCCTATACACAGGCCGGCGGCGATCTGCTGCAGGTAGAGGCCCTGCGTCTGCCCGGCAAGGGCCGCATGAAAATGACCGGCACGCTGGGCGATGTGATGAAGGAAAGCATTCAGGCGGCCTCCAGTTTCGTGCGCTCCAAGGCGACAACGCTGGGGATCAAGCCGCCGGAATTCGAAAAGGTCGATATCCACGTCCACGTCCCCGACGGGGCAACGCCCAAGGACGGGCCGAGCGCGGGCGCGGCGATGGTGACCTCTATCGTTTCGGTGCTGACCGACATTCCGGTAAACCGCAACATCGCCATGACCGGCGAGGTCAACCTGCGCGGCAACGTCACCCCCATCGGCGGGCTGAAGGAAAAGCTGCTGGCCGCCCTGCGCGGGGGTATCAAAACGGTGCTGATCCCGGCCGACAACGAAAAGGATCTGGCCGAGATCCCCGACGTGGTGAAAGAGGGGCTGGAGATCATTCCGGTGTCCGACGTAATGGAAGTGCTGAAACTGGCGCTGGTACGCATGCCTGACCCCATTGAATGGGACGAGGCTGCCGAAGCCGCCAAAGCCGCCGCCGTTGCCAACGCCAAAACCACCGGCGAGGCCGTGCGCGCCCACTAACAGGGGCCACCCCCGACAAACAGGGCGCGAGGGTTTCCCCCCGCGCCCTTTTTTATTCCGGTTTCAGGCGGATTTATGTCGGCATCCGCCCCCTGAACCAGCCGAAGCGGCGAAAGACCAGCCAGTCCAGTATCAGCAGAATGACAAGCGACGCCCCCATCAAAGGTAACAGCAGCGACAGGATGACCACCAGCGCGATCATGCCTTTGCTTAGCACCGCCTCGGGGGCGGCAGGCACGCCCAGTTCCCCCGCAGGGCGTCGTTTCCACCAGGCCACAAAACCGGTGACCGCCAGCGCGATGCCCAGAAAGGCGGCGACCAGATTCTGGATCAGGTTGGTCCAGCCGTAAAGCTCCCCCTGATGAAAGCCGATCCCCAGCGAAACGGTTTTGGCCAGCACCGGATTATCGGCAAAATCCACCCGTTTCAGGACTTCGCCGCTATACTGGTCCACCACGATCTCGGCCCGCTTGAAACGGTCGCGCGTGGCCGAGCCGATCCAGAACGTCGCCTTGTTATCCTTGGGCGGACGCAGGGAATAGGGCAGGGCGATCCCTTCGGCTTTGGCGATCTCTATAACCTGAGCATAGGGAAGGCGGGTGCCTTCGTCGGTGGTGGATTTCACCGGCTTGCCGCCCCAGCGCAGGCTGACGGGGCGCTGTCCGGTCTGGGTCTGGACGTATTTGAAGCTGCCACCCCAGACATCTGTCCAGGGCAGGCCCGACAGCAACAGCGGCATGATCAGGACAAAGGCCGCGATCCCCGTGATGTTGTGGGCCTCGCGCCACCAGGCCCGTCCGGGGCTGTGCGGCAGGCTGAAGGCCGCGCGCCAGCTGCGTTTGCCACGGGGCCACCACAGATAGACACCGGTTATCATCAGAACGATAGCCCATTCCGAGGCAAGCTCGACAAATTTGGTGCCAAAACGCCCCATCAGCAATTCCCCGTGGAATTTTTTCACCATACGCATCAGCATGGAGTCACGCGACTGCACCGCGATGATTTCCGCCGTATAGGGGTTCACCCAGACATAGGAGGTATGGCGCTGTTTGTCGCGCACCTGGAATACGGTGGAACGACCCGGGGTTTCCTCGGTTTTGATGCTGCGGATCTTCAGGTCGGGCAGGGCGGTGCGCACCGCGGCCTCTTGTGTTTCCAGCGTTTGCATCGGGCCGGTTATTTCGACGTTCAGACGGTCGCGGTATATCCATTCCTCTATCTGGGGTTTGAAAAGGTAAATGCCGCCACTGATCGAGAGGATCAGCATGAAAGGCAAGACGTAGAGACTGGCCAGAAAGTGCCATTTCCAGACAAGTCGATAGAAGGCCCCGCCGCGCGTGGTTTCCTGCGCGGGGGCCGAAACTGTTGTTTCAGTCATTGGTTTTTCCTGTTTGTAAAAGTTCGGGTTAAAGTTACACGAACACAACAGGAGGGGCGCGGACCGGGCTTATGGCGGCGTTGAAATGCAGGGTGGCCGGGCGCTGTGCCGGACGGGCAATAACGCGATCGACAACCAGCAGGCGTCGCTCGAACGTCCAGTCGAGCGAAGGGAAGGGCACCGCGGCCAGCACATTGACGCATTTATCAAGCACAATGGTGTCCTGCGAAACGGGCTGCCCGTCGGAATTTACGGTGATACGCTGCAGACCCTCGCCGTTACAGATAACGATGGTATCAAAACCGCCGCTGAACAGTTCCGTCACCGCATAGTTTATTCTGGGCCACAGGATGCTGAAAATCAGCAATGCGGACAAAAGAATACGATATGGGGTCTTGAGTGTCATAAAGGGGATATGCCGAAAATTCCGGGCGGGGACAACGGAAAACAATCATATATATCAAATACATGATTGTTTTCCGGCAGGGATCCTAAATATCCAGTTCTTCCACGAAACGGGCGTTTTCCTGGATGTACTGGAACCGTTTTTCCGGTTTTTTGCCCATCAGCCGTTCCACCAGATCGCCGGTTTCGCCGGGGGCGTCCTCGTCTATGGTGACGCGGATCAGGACGCGGGATTTCGGGTCCATTGTGGTTTCTTTCAGCTGCGAGGGGTTCATTTCCCCCAGACCCTTGAAGCGCGAGACCTCGATCTTGCCGCGCCCGCCAAGGCCCTTTTCCAGCCACATGTCGCGCTCGACCTCGTCGTTGGCGTAAACGGATTTCGCACCCTGCGTCAGGCGATAGAGCGGCGGGGCGGCCAGAAACAGGTGGCCGCCGTCAATCAGCGGGCGCATCTGGCTGAAGAAGAAGGTCATCAGCAGGGCGGCGATATGGGCGCCGTCCACATCCGCGTCGGTCATGATGATGATACGTTCGTAGCGCAGGTCATCAACGTTGAATTTCAACCCCGGCTGCACGCCCATCGCCTGGCACAGATCGTTGATTTCCTGGTTTTGCGCCATTTTGGACGAGGCCGCCCCCAGAACGTTCAGGATCTTCCCCTTGAGCGGCAGGATCGCCTGTGTTTTACGGTTGCGCCCCTGTTTGGCCGAGCCGCCGGCGGAGTCCCCCTCCACCAGAAACAGTTCGGTGTTGGAGCGGTCCTTGGCCGAACAATCGGCCAGTTTTCCGGGCAGGCGCAGCTTTTTCGTGGCGGATTTGCGGGCGGTTTCCTTTTCGGCCCGCCGGCGCAGGCGTTCATCGGCGCGCAGCACCAGATAATCCAGAATGGCGCCGGCGGATTTGGTGTCGGCGGCCAGCCAGTTGTCGAAATGGTCGCGCACGGCGTTTTCGACCAGACGTGCGGCCTCGGTCGTGGCCAGACGGTCCTTGGTCTGGCCGACGAATTCCGGTTCCCGGATGAAAACGGAAATGATGGCACAGCCCCCCGCGCTCAGGTCGTCGCGGGTGATTTGGGCGGCCTTGCGGTTGTTGACCAGCTCGCCATAGGCGCGGATGCCTTTCAGGATCGCGGCCCAGAACCCGTTTTCATGGGTGCCGCCCTCGGGGGTGGGCACGGTGTTGCAGTAGGACGAGATAAAACCGTCGCGCGCCGGGGTCCAGTTGATGGCCCATTCGACCTTGCCCACGGTATCGCCGCCGAAACGTTCGGCAAAATCGACGGTGCCGGCAAAGGGTTTTTCGGCATAGGTGGCCTGACCGGACAGGGTTTCGTTCAGGTAATCGGCCAGCCCGCCGGGGAAATGGAAGGTGGCGCTGGCGGGGGTTTCGTCGCCGGGGGCGATGACCTCGGGGGCGCATTTCCAGCGGATTTCCACCCCGCTGAACAGATACGCCTTGGAGCGCACCATCTTCAACAGGCGCGCCGGTTTGAATTTCAGCTTGGGCCCGAAAATTTCCGCATCCGGGTGAAACCGCACCGAGGTCCCGCGCCGGTTCTGCACCGGTCCCAGTTCCTTTATCGGTCCTTGCGGTATCCCGCGCGCGAAGGTCTGGCGAAACAGAAGTTTGTTGCGCGCGACCTCTACCTCCAGAATATCGGACAGGGCATTGACGACGGAAATCCCCACGCCGTGCAACCCCCCCGAGGTCTGATAGGCCTTGCCCCCGAATTTCCCGCCCGCGTGCAGCGTGCAGAGGATGACCTCCAGCGCCGATTTGTCGGGGAATTTCGGGTGCGGATCAATCGGAATCCCGCGCCCGTTGTCGGTGATGGTAACGGAATAATCGGCGTGCAGTTCCACGGATATGCGCGTGGCATGGCCTGCGACGGCCTCGTCCATGGAATTGTCCAGAACCTCGGCCACCAGATGGTGCAGGGCGCGCTCATCAGTGCCCCCGATATACATGCCGGGACGTTTGCGCACCGGTTCAAGGCCTTCCAGCACCTCGATAGAGGAGGCGTCGTAATCGCCGGGGGTGTCTTCGTTGAAAAGGTCGCTGTCGTTGGCGGAGGTCATAAGGGGCCCGATTCTGTCTGCTTCTTTGTTTTTCTATATTATGGCAGAAGTTGCGGGGGAACGACAATATGTTGTGGGTGTTATGGGCAACAAAAACGCCGCGCAGGGCAGCACGGCGTTTTCGAAAGGCGTATTGTTTTATGGTTCTAGTCGCCGTTTCCGTTCCCGTTGTGGGACATGGCCAGTGCGATCAGCGCAATAGCGACCAGCGGGATCAGCCACATGCCGGACCCGCCCATAGAGGCCGGCTCTTCCACCATCACGGGGGCGGCGGGGGCGACGTAAGCCACAGTGCCGGCGGCAGCAGCACCAGCGGCAAGGGTTGCTGCGAGAGCAGCGCTAATTACCTTGATCATTGCAATCTCCGTTTCTAGAATATGGTGACAATGTATTTTGCGTCAGAAAATTTATATGTCCAGCTATAATTCACCAATTTCGGCGGTGATTGCCATCTGCACACGCGAGCGCCCGCGTATGTTGCGCCGGTTGCTGGATACGGTTGTTCTGCTGAAGCGGCCGGAAAATGTTTCCCTGCAGGTGGTTTTGATCGAAAACGGCCCGCTGGAATATTGCGGGGCTGTGGTGCGGGACTATCGCGACCGTCTGGATATCTCGGCCTTCCGGCAGGAAAAAACCGGTCTGGTGCATGCGCGCAATATGGCGGTGGAGAAGGGGCTGGAAACGGGGGGCGACTGGATCGGGTTCATCGACGATGACGAACGCATGGACCCTATGTGGCTGGAGGCAATGCTCTGGGTTATGCAGGCCTATCCCGAAGCCCGGGCTTTTGCCGGTCCGGTGGATGTGATTCCGGGGGAAGGGGCGACACGATGGTTTGCCCCGCAGAAAAATCCAAATTGCCAAACCGGCGAAGTTGTCTGGAGCACGGGGGCCGGAAATATCCTGTTCCATCGGGATATTTATGCGGTTTCCGGCTATCGCTTTGATCCCGATTTCAACATGTCCGGTGGCGAAGACACAGAGCTATTCTGGAGGTTAAGGCGGGACGGGGGCAAAATACGCTGGGTGAACGAGGCCCGCTGCGAAGAAGATGCCCTGCCGGAACGCGCGGGGTTTCGGGGCCGTTTCCGCCGGACTGTCCGTGTTTTTCAGAATATCGGGTATATATTCCGCAAACACCACGGGGGGTTTACGGGGCGGTTGCGGGCGGTTGCATGGATTTACAAATACGGTTTTCAAGGCCTTTTACATCTGCTTTCCGGGGCGGTTATCCTGGTTTTCAGCAGGGAAAAAGGGGCGGAACAGATCGGGATGGCCGCCTTTAAGATCGCCGCTATGGCGGGATGTATCCGCTCGCTGTTTTTGTCGCCACAGGCGGGGTATGAAACCGTGCAGGGGCATTGACAAGCCACGGCAGAGATTCCAGATTGCCCCCGCAACCCTTTGGGCGCTGAGCGCGGCACGCAGATATGCGGCAACCGCGGCGCTGGCCCCGATGTGTTACGGGTTGCCACATATGAACGGGGCCAAACCTTGGAGGCCCTGATGAAGACCATCATCGAACCGTTTCGTATAAAATCCGTCGAACCCATCCGCATGACCACCCGCGCCGAGCGGCAGGCGCTGTTGAAATCGGTGGATTACAACCTGTTTGCCCTGAAATCGCAGGATGTCATTATCGATCTGTTAACCGACAGCGGCACCGGTGCCATGAGCGCCGAGCAATGGGCCGCGATCATGCGCGGGGACGAAAGCTATGCCGGATCGCCCTCTTTCGCGCGGTTCGAGGCGGCCGTGCGCAATCTGATGCCGTTCGACCACATCATCCCCACCCATCAGGGCCGCGCGGCCGAGGCGATCCTGTTTTCCATTCTGGGCGGGACGGGGAAGAATTTCCCCTCCAACACCCATTTCGACACCACCCGCGGCAACATAGAGGCCAGCGGCGCCCGTGCCCATGATCTGGTGATCGCCGAGGGCAAGGACCCCGCCAACCTGCATCCGTTCAAGGGGAATATGGACCTTGAGAAACTGGAAAGCTATCTGCAGGAACATGGCGACAGCGTGCCCTGTGTGATGCTGACCATTACCAACAATGCCGGCGGGGGGCAGCCGGTCAGCCTCGAAAATATCCGCGCGGTGGCAAAGATCGCCAAGGCGCACGGGCGGCCCTTTATTATCGACGGCTGCCGCTTTGCCGAAAACGCCTATTTCATCAAAATGCGCGAGGAAGGGCAGGGGGACCGTGCGATAGAGGATATCGTGCGCGACTGTTTCGCCGATGCCGACGGCATGACCATGAGCGCCAAGAAAGACGCCTTTGCCAATATCGGCGGCTGGCTGGCGCTGAACAACCCCGAGCTGGCGGAACTGGCCCGCGCCCGTCTGATCCAGACCGAGGGCTTTCCCACCTATGGCGGTCTGGCCGGCCGCGATCTGGAGGCCATCGCGCAAGGCTTAAGCGAGATCGTGGACGAGGATTACCTGCGTTACCGCATCCGCACCAACGAATATATCATTGAACGGCTGGAGGCCCTCGGGATTCCGGTGGTGAAACCGGCGGGCGGGCATGCGGTGTTTATCGACGCACGCGCCTGGCTGAAGAATGTGGCGCCGCTGGAATATCCCGGACAGGCGGTGGCGGTGGCGCTTTATGAAATCGGGGGGATCCGCAGTTGCGAGATCGGCACGGTGATGTTCGGCCGCCAGCCCGACGGCAACGAGGTTCCCGCGGCGATGGATCTGGTGCGTCTGGCCATTCCGCGGCGCACCTATACGCAGTCACACGCCGATTATATCGTCGAATGTTTCGGCGAACTGGCGGCGCATATGGACGACCTGCGCGGCTATCGTATCACGAAAGAACCGGCCCTGATGCGCCATTTCACCTGCCATTTCGAACCGCTTTGATGAAAGGGGGGGGCGCGGGGTTAATCCTTGCGCTCCTCCGTTACGATGTCGATTTCGCTGTGCAGGGTGCGATGCACGGGGCAGCGGTCAGCGATTTCCAGCAGACGTTTGCGTTGATCCGCGTCCAGATCCCCTTCCAGCGTGATGATACGGCGGAACTGGTCCACCTTGCCGGTTTCGGTGTGGCAATGGTCACAATCGGTGGCGTGGATCTTGTCGTGGGTGATATCGACGCTGACATGTTCCAGCGGCCATTTCTTGCGCCGCGCATACATGCGGATCGTCATAGAGGTGCAGGCCCCCAACCCCGCCGAGACCAGCTGATAGGGCGACAGCCCCAGATCGGTACCGCCATAGGCAATCGGCTCGTCCGCCAGAACGTGGTGTTTGGGGCCGACGGCGATGTCCTGCAGGAAACCGTTCGGGTTCACCTCGTTCACGCGCACGATGCCCTCGGGGGCGCCGATGGGGGCGGCGGGTTTGGGCAGATCCAGATAGCGGGTCGCCCATGTGGCAATGACATCTGCCGCATATTCCGCATCGGCCGGCTTGCTTAGCAGGTGATCGGCATTGTCCAGCGTGATAAAGCTTTTGGGATGGCGCGCGGCCATGAAAATCTCGGCCGCGTTGTCAATGGAAACGGTCTGGTCCATTGGCGCGTGCAACACCAGAAGCGCCTTGTGCATGTTGTGGATGGCGGGTTTCAGCTCGGCGCCGGCGATGTCGTCCAGAAATTCGCGTGTGATGGTAAATCCGCGACCGGCCAGCGATACTTCGGCCCGCCCTTTTTCGCGGATCTCGTCGATATGACAGCCGAAGTTTGCCGCCACATGCGAGGGATCGAAAGGCGCGCCGATCGTGACAACCGCCCTGGCCGAGGGGATATCCCCCGCCACCTTCAGAATTGCCGCCCCGCCAAGGGAATGCCCGATCAGAAGGCTGGGCGCCATGCCAAGGCTGGCAAGGTGCTCCGCCGCCAGTTTCAGATCCTGAACGTTGGAGGTAAAATGCGTGTTGGCGAATTCCCCTTCGGAATGGCCAAGGCCGGTAAAGTCGAACCGCAGCACCGCAATCCCGGCCGAGGCCAGCCGCTGCGAGATCCGCTTGGCCGCCATGATATCCTTGGAGCAGGTAAAACAATGCGCGAAAACCGCCGTGGCCAGAACGGGGCCGCTGGGTTTGTCGAAAAGGGCGGCCAGTTCGTCACCGGCATGGCCCTTGAACGTCATTTTTTCGCTTGGCATGGTCTATCCTTTTGCTGTTTCCCCTGAATTTAGGGGGCTGCGGGCGAATGGCAAGCCTATTGCAAAAGGATTACGCGAAAGTGAGGACAAAAAAACACCGCCCGAGTTTCCAGGGGCGGTGTTCTGATTTTTTAACAAGGTCAAGTCGGTAAGGACTTAGGAACCGCTGTTGTTGTGGGACATGGCCAGTGCGATCAGCGCGATAGCGATCAGCGGGATCAGCCACATGCCGGAACCGCCCATGGAGGCCGGCTCTTCAACCATTACGGGGGCAGCCGGGGCAACGTAAGCTACGGTACCGGCGGCGGCAGCACCGGCGGCGAGAACGCCAGCGGCAGCGATGCGAAGTGTCTTGAACATTGGAATCTCCAAATTTTGTTTGTTTGCAAGGGTGTTGTAGTATAGAAATATACCG
The DNA here is from genome assembly GCA_027080755.1 of Paracoccaceae bacterium. Classification (GTDB taxonomy): domain Bacteria; phylum Pseudomonadota; class Alphaproteobacteria; order Rhodobacterales; family Rhodobacteraceae; genus NORP23. The sequence continues at coordinate 1,562 of JALWQC010000372.1, read as the reverse complement.
TCTGTCTACTGCGGGATTGAAAATAATGATAAGTGTTGCAATTTGCACACGCCAACGGCCGGTGTTGTTGCGCAATATGCTGGAATCCTGTGTGAATATGGCAGGGGATCCGCGCTCGGATATCGAATTTATCGTGGTGGAAAACGGCCCGAAGGAGCAGGCGGAAAGCATTGTGCAGGATTTTGCCGGCCGGCTGGATATCCGCTATGCCCATGTCCCCGAAACCGGGCTGGTTCATGCCCGCAACGGCGCGATCGAGGCCTTTCTCGACGGGGAAGGGGACTGGATGGCGTTTATGGATGACGACCTGATCGTGGATCCGCAATGGCTGGTGGAAATGTTGAACGTGATGCAGAAATACCCGACAGGTCTGGCCTTTGCCGGGCGGCATCACCGGCTGGAACAGGACGGGACGGTCAGTCCGGCCTATCATATCGGGCCGCCTGTCGGGGTCAGAAGCGGGATTCCGACCTGGAATATTTCCACGGCCAATTTCCTTTTTCACCGCTCGGTGGTCGATCCGGAGGGCTACGGCATCCGCTTTCACCCCGCCTTCAATCTGAGCGGGGGGGAGGATACGCATTTCGCCCGGGTTCTGAAGCGCAACCGTATTACAATCCACTGGGTCGAAAATGCCATTGTGCGGGAATACCTGCACGAGGAACGGCTGACCCTGAAAGTGATGGCTGCACGCGGAATTTCACGCGGGAACAATCAGGGGCAGTCGGCGATTATATTTTACGGGCCGGTCGGGGGGCGGATCCTCAGTATGGTTTATGTGGTTGTGTTTCTTATCAACTTCGTAACCTATGGCCTTGCTACGGTGCTGGTTTACCCCTTCAGTAAAAACCTGTTCCGCAAGCTGCGCTCGCAGTGGATCAATTTTCTGCTGTCGGCCATCGGGCGGGTGCGCTCGCTGTTTCTGCCCTCGCTGCCGGTCTATGCCGAGGTGGCGGGGCGGTGACATGATCTGCCAGCAGCGCTTGCCGTTCAAGCCGTGGATGGCGGAAAAGACCCGCCGTTTGCCCGGGATCCAGCCGGTACCGGCGGGGGAATGGCTGTGGCGTGACGAGGTGTTCGCGGAGCAGATGGCCTATCGCGAGGCCCTGTTGCGCGACCGCCGCACCGATGTTTTCCGCGAAACCCGCGACAGCCGCCCCGCGCAGGCAGAGCTGCTGCAAACCGTTCTGGGGGCGCTGGATGCCGGCTATGCACGGGCGGGGGATGTGGTGACGCGGCCCGACGGGGGCAGGGTGGATATCGCGCAAGGTGCCCCGATCATCGCCGCCGCCCGTCTGGTGCAGGAGGATCTTCTGCTGATGGAATGGCAGAACGGCGAACCGTCCCTGAGCGCCGCCGTCCTGTGTTTTCCCGCCAGCTGGACGCTGGAGGAAAAGTTCACCAGGGGGCTGGCGGGGATCCACGGCAATGTCGGAGACTATGACGAGGACATGGCCAAACGGGTGCTGCGCATGTTTATGGCCATCCGGCCGGAGCAGCCGCTCTGGCGGGCGAATTTCCTGTTGTACAGCGATCCCGAGTTGCACCAGCCGCGCCGGGAA
>JALWQC010000371.1 GCA_027080755.1 Paracoccaceae bacterium | reverse complement strand
ATATCGGAGCCAAAGGCGCTATCCACCGCCTCTTTCAGGGTCTTGGCCCCCTCGCCCACCGGCACAACCGTTGCGCCCAGCAGTTTCATGCGGGTGACATTCGGGGCTTCTTTGGCGATATCGACCTCGCCCATGTGGATCTCGCATTCCATGCCGAAATAGGCCGCAGCCGTGGCCAGTGCCACCCCGTGCTGCCCCGCGCCGGTTTCCGCGATCAGCTTGGTCTTGCCCATGTATTTCGCCAGCAGCCCCTCGGCCATGCAGTGGTTCAGCTTGTGCGCGCCGGTATGGTTCAAATCCTCGCGCTTGGCATAAATACGCGCGCCACCGGCCATTTCGGACAGGTTTTTCAGAAAGGAAATCGGTGTCGGGCGGCCCTGGAAATGTTTGCGGATATAGCGCAGCTCGTTGATATAGTCGGCCGATTTGGAAATTTTCTCGTAGGCTTCGACGATCTCGGCAAAATGCGGGACCAGCGGCGGGGGCAGCATGGCGCCACCGTATTCCCCGAAAAATCCGTTCTCGTCCGGCGTGGTTTTCAAATAGGGTTTCATGGGTATCCTCCTTGTTGTTCCGGCGGGTAGTTGGCACCTAATCCCGCAGTATTTCAAGGAAAAACCCATGCAAAAGGCCGCATTCCGTCACCGGAAGCGGCCTTTTGGCAAAATTTCGCAACATTGGCAGAAGGGGCAAACCCCCAAGCCGTTAGTCCAGCGTGCGGGCGATTTCCTCGGTTTCGAAAATCTCGATCACATCGCCTTCGCGGATGTCCTCGTATTTTTCGAACGCCATGCCGCATTCCTGACCGGACTGGACTTCCTTGACCTCGTCCTTGAAGCGTTTGAGGGTTTTCAGCTTGCCTTCGTGGATCACCACGTTGTCCCGCAGCAGACGCACACCGGCAGAGCGGCGCGCCACCCCTTCGGTGACCAGACAGCCGGCAATCTTGCCCGCGCCGGTGATTTTGAACACCTCTTTGATCGTGGCATAACCGATGAAGGTTTCCTTGATCTCCGGCGACAGCAGCCCCGAGGCCGCCTGTTTCACATCATCCACCAGATCGTAGATGATGGAATAATAGCGGATCTCGACGCCCTTCTGGTTGGCGGCGTTACGCGCGGGTGCATTGGCACGCACGTTGAAACCGATGATCGGCGCGCCGGAAGCTTCGGCCAGCGTTACGTCGGATTCGGTGATGGCCCCGACGCCCGAATGCAGAACCTGCACGCGCACATCCTCGTTGCCGACCTTTTCCATCGCCTGCACGATCGCCTCGGCAGAGCCTTGCACATCGGCCTTCACCACGATGGGCAGCACGGCAACCGTTTCGTCCGCTTTCGCCTTGGCCAGCAGCTGGTCAAGGGTGGTGGCGGCACCGGCGGCGGCACGCTTGTCCTTGGCAACCTGGGCGCGGTAATCGGCGATCTCGCGGGCCTTGGCCTCGTTCGGGACCACGTTCAGAACATCGCCGGCCTCGGGCGTGCCATGCAGGCCCAGAACCTCTACCGGGATAGAGGGGCCGGCCTCGTTCACGCGTTCGCCCTGATCGTTGATCAAGGCGCGCACCTTGCCCCATTGTTCCCCGACCACAAAGATATCGCCGCGTTTCAGCGTGCCTTTCTGCACCAGAACCGTGGCAACAGGGCCGCGGCCCACGTCCAGCTTGGCCTCGATCACCGCGCCTTCGGCGGGGCGGTCGGGGTTGGCCTTCAGTTCCAGCAATTCGGCCTGAAGCGCGATATTTTCCAGCAGCTTGTCAATGCCCTGCCCGGTGTGGGCGGAAACTTCCACATCCAGAACATCGCCGGACATTTCTTCCACGATCACCTCGTGTTGCAGCAGTTCGGTGCGCACCCGCATCGGGTCCGCGCCCTCCTTGTCGCATTTGTTAATGGCCACGATCATCGGAACGCCGGCCGCCTTGGAATGGGAAATCGCCTCGATCGTCTGGGGCATGACGGAATCATCCGCTGCTACAACCAGCACCACGATATCCGTAACCTGCGCCCCGCGCGAGCGCATAGAGGTAAACGCCGCGTGTCCCGGCGTGTCCAGGAACGTCAGCTTGGCGCCACTTTCGGTCGTAACCTGATAGGCGCCGATATGCTGGGTGATGCCGCCGGCCTCGCCGGAAACAACATTGGCCTTGCGGATTACATCCAGCAAAGAGGTCTTGCCGTGGTCAACGTGGCCCATGATGGTAACGATCGGCGCGCGGGGCTTCAGGTCTTCTTCCTTGTCCTCGATCGCAACGATCACATCTTCTACGTCGGCATCGGAAACGCGCACCACCTTGTGGCCGAATTCTTCTATGATCAGCTCGGCAGTGTCGGCGTCGATGGTCTGGTTCTGGGTGGCCATGATGCCGTTGGTCATCAGAGCCTTGACCACTGCGGCCACACGTTCGGCCATACGGTTGGCCAGTTCCTGCACCGTGATTGCCTCGGGCAGCTGGACCTCGCGGACGACTTTCTCGTGCTCGACGGGGCCGCCCTGCAGCTTGCGCTTCTCGCGTTCCTGACGGCGCTTCATCGCCGCCATGGACCGCTGGCGGTTGCCCCCGCCCCCAAGCGCCTGGTTGATCGTCAGCTTGCCGGAACGGCGGCGGTCATCGCCCCCGCGCCCACGCGTCTGCTTTTTATCATCCTTGCGCGGCGTTGCCTTTTTCACGCTCGGGGCAACGCGGCCGGCTTCGGCGCGGGTGGCACCGGCCTGTGCGGCAGCGGTATCCTGGGCCGTGTTTGCCTCTTTCGCGGCGCGGGCCGGTTTTTCGGCCTTGGCAGCCTTGGCCTTGGCTTCTTCCTCGGCCTTCAGGCGGGCTTCTTCAGCCTCGCGCTGCTGGCGGATTTCCTTTTCGGCAGCCTCGCGGGCCGCGGCATCCTTTTCGGAACGGCGGCGCGCCCGCTCGGCCTCGCGGGCCTCGGTTTCGGCCTTTTCCTTGGCAAGACGCTCGGCTTCATGGGCCTTGGCAGCCTCCAGCGCCTTGCGGCGGCGTTCCATTTCCGCATCGGACACCCCGATGTTGGAGGTCCGGCGTCCCCCGCCCCCCTTGTTGCCCGCGCCCGGCTTGGGCACGACAACGCGCTTGCGTTTGGTTTCGACAACGACCGCCTTCGACCGCCCGTGGCTAAAGCTCTGGCGCACCGTGCCGGAACCACCGCCCAGACCGAGTGTTTTGCTTTTGCCGTCGTTACCTTTAGAATCGCTCATTCCGTTCTTAACCTTTCAGTGCGGGATATCCCCGCCGTTCCGTGACACCTTGCGGATGTCTAATTCTTGCGCAAACCCGTCAAACGGGCCGCATCATAAAGGACTCGATCCGTGATACCGTCCCTTGTCATGGCGGCATGTATCACAGTATCACGCCCAAAGGCCATGCCCAATTCGCTACTTGTCAGGCATTCGACCAGTGTTTCCGGCCCCGCGGGCGGCCGAAGGGCCGATTTTCCGCGTTCCGAACCGTCCGAGGCCTGCAGCAACAGCACCGCCTTGTCGTCCATTAACCAGGTTTTCACCTTCTCCAGCCCCGCAATTGCGCGACCGGCCTTGCGGCCCATCGACAACATGTCGATCACCCGGCGCGCCAACTGGCGTTCCACCT
>JALWQC010000370.1 GCA_027080755.1 Paracoccaceae bacterium | reverse complement strand
CCCCGCGCAGAAGGCAAAACGGCCGATCACCCGCCCCGAAGCGGCACAAAGGCCCGACGGCATATCGACCGCGACGATCCTGGTATATTCAAACGTCCCGGTGAGCGCGTTGAAATATTCGATATCACCGCGCTCCATAGCCCGGGCAAGGGGGGCAAAGATATCCGGCAGGGGGCGACTTAACCCGCCGCCAAACAGGGCGTCAATGAATACGCCGCTTCCCTCGAGGGCCGCCAACAGGGGGGCGATGTCATCGACAGGTTCCCACGCGCCCCCCACTTCCAGCCACCGCACGGCATTTACCTTTGCATCCGGCGGCAGCCTGTCCGCCTTGCCATACAGAAAAACCCGCACATCCCAGCCACGCGCCTTCAGCAGCCGCGCCACCACAAAGCCGTCACCGCCGTTGTTGCCGGGGCCGCAGAGGACGACGGCTTTTTGCGAGGTTTTGGCCATGTCGGGCCATTCTTCCAACATGGCCTCGACGAGGCCGCGCCCCGCCCGCTCCATCAGCTCAAGGCCGGTTACCTCGCCGCTGTCGATAACGTCCTGTTCGATGGCGCGCATCTGCGCGGCGGTCAGGATTTCGGTCATGGTATTCTCAATCTGTTTATCAATTAGGCATACTGCCTGTTTTTTAGGCAATCCGGCCGGAAAGCCGAAAACTGCCCCTCGGGTCAAAACCTAACAAATTGCACTGGCGCGGAACAGGTGTTTTCTACATCCCGTAACACAGGAGCATCGACATGAAGAAAATCGAAGCGATTATCAAACCGTTCAAGCTCGACGAGGTCAAAGAGGCCTTGCAGGACGTCGGCGTCCAGGGCCTGTCCGTCATAGAGGCCAAAGGCTTCGGCCGTCAGAAGGGGCACACGGAACTGTATCGTGGCGCCGAATATGTCGTCGATTTCCTGCCCAAGGTCAAAATAGAGGTGGTTCTGGCCGAAGACCAGCTCGACTCTGCCATAGAGGCCATCATAAACGCGGCAAAAACCGGCAAGATCGGCGACGGCAAGATTTTTGTCTCGTCGATCGAGCAGGCCATCCGCATCCGCACCGAAGAAGACGGCGTAGACGCCCTTTAATACAAGGAAAAAACCATGAGTGATTCCATTCAGCATGTCCTGGACATGATCAAAGACAACGACATCGAATATGTCGATATCCGCTTCACCGACCCGCGCGGCAAGCTGCAGCATGTGACCATCATCAACGACGAGGTGGACGCCGATTTCCTCGAAGAGGGCTTCATGTTCGACGGCTCCTCCATCGCCGGCTGGAAAAGCATCGATGAATCGGACATGAAACTGATGCCCGACTGCGACAGCGCCTATATCGACCCGTTCTATGCGGAAAAAACCCTGTGTCTGCATTGCTCCATCGTCGAGCCGGACACCGGCGAAGCCTACGAGCGCGACCCCCGTTCCACCGCCGAAAAAGCCGAGGCCTATCTGAAGGCATCGGGCATTGGCGACACCGCCTATTTCGGGCCGGAAGCCGAGTTCTTCCTGTTTGACGACGTGCGTTTTTCCAGCTCTATCAACAAGGTATCCTACGAAGTTGATGCAGCGGATGCGTCCTGGAACACCGACACCGAATATGAAATGGGCAACATGGGCCATCGTCCGGGCGTCAAGGGCGGCTACTTCCCCGTCAACCCGACCGACGCGGCACAGGACATCCGCGGCGAGATGCTGTCCACCATGAAACGTCTGGGCATGAAGGTAGACAAGCACCACCACGAGGTTGCCTCCTGCCAGCACGAGCTGGGCCTGGTCTTCGGCACGCTGGTCAAACAGGCCGACGATCTGCAGAAATACAAATACGTTATCCACAACGTCGCCCATGCCTACGGCAAAACCGCAACCTTCATGCCCAAGCCGATCGCCGGCGACAACGGCACCGGTATGCACGTCAACATGTCGATCTGGAAGGACGGCAAGCCGCTGTTCGCCGGTGACAAATACGCCGACCTGTCGCAAGAGGCCCTGTATTTCATCGGTGGCATCCTGAAGCACGCCAAGGCGCTCAACGCTTTCACCAACCCCTCCACCAACAGCTACAAGCGTCTGATCCCGGGCTTCGAGGCACCGGTTCTGCGCGCCTATTCCGCGCGTAACCGTTCCGGCTGCGTGCGCATTCCGTGGGCCGAATCCCCGAAGGCAAAACGCGTAGAGGCCCGCTTCCCCGATCCGGCAGCGAACCCCTATCTGGCCTTCTCGGCGCTGCTGATGGCCGGCCTTGACGGCATCAAGAACAAGATCGACCCGGGCGAGGCCTCGGACAAGGATCTCTATGATCTGCCGCCCGAAGAACTGGCCAACATCCCCACCGTCTGCGCCAGCCTGCGCGAGGCGCTGGAGGAACTGGAAAAAGACATGGACTTCCTGCTGGAAGGCAACGTCTTCACCAAGGGCCAGATCGAGGGCTACATGGAGCTGAAGTGGGAAGAGGTCTATACCATGGAACACACCCCGCATCCGGTAGAATTCGGCATGTACTACAGCTGCTGATCCCGACCGCAGAAAACAAAAAGGGCGCCCTTCGCAGGCGCCCTTTCTTTATGGCTGGCGGGCCTTTTTATCAGTAGTCTTTGGTGATCCGCAGATAGGGCTTCAGCACCTTCAGGTCGGGATATTTTTCCTTGGCCTCTTCGGTGGACACGTTCAGCGGTACGATGGCCTCTGCGCCCGGTTCCCAGTTGGCCGGCAAGGCAACGCCCTTTTTGTCGGCGGTCTGCAGGGCATCGATCACGCGGATAATTTCATCAAAGTTCCGCCCCACGTTCATCGGGTAGGTCATGGTCAGGCGGATCTTGTTGTCCGGATCGATAATGAACACAGACCGCACGGCCGCCGTGGCGCTTTCGTCCGGGTGGATCATGTCATACATCTTCGCGATCTTCAGATCGGCATCGGCCACGATCGGGAAATCGATCGTTGTATGCTGGGTCTCGTTAACATCCCCGATCCATTTCAGATGCTCTTCCACGGTATCGGTGGACAGGCCCAGCGGCTTTACGTTGCGGGCTTTGAAGTCGGCGGAATGCTTGGCCGTCATGCCCATTTCGGTGGTGCAGACGGGGGTGAAATCGGCCGGATGGCTAAAGAAAAAGACCCAGGAGTCGCCGCTCCATTCATGCAGGGAAATTTCCCCTTCGGATGTGGGAACGGTGAAATCGGGGGCTGTGTCGCCAAGATGCAAGGACATGGTGTGTTCTCCTGTTTTCAAGTTTGCTTCGTCACTCAATTTAGAACTATTCTAAATTAAAACAAGGGGTGCGACAACTTGTCAAAAATTCAGGCCGTCGCGGCCTTTTCCCCAAGCAACAGCTGTTCTTCCACAGACAGGTTTTCAAGGGGCACAACGAAAGTGTGAATACCGAAAACCACCGCCCCGCTTTCGGGCAGCTTGCGCAGGGTCTGGCGTTCCACGCGCACAAAACGCGGCGTGTCCCTGTCCCGGCGCGGGTCGGATTCCCGGCGCGGCTGGTGCAACTCGGGATCGCTGTACAACAGGAAATTCGCCCGCCAGAGCGGCTGCTCCGGCCGGATGGCCATAAACATGCGCAGCACCCGTTTGGCCATGTCCTCGTCATAGTCCCCGAC
>JALWQC010000369.1 GCA_027080755.1 Paracoccaceae bacterium | reverse complement strand
GCACGATATAGTCGTCCCGCTTGCCGTTCTCGACCAGCGTGTCGATTACCACCTTCATATAGGGCATGGTGGTTGTCAGCAGCGCCGACATGCCCAGAATATCCGCGCCCTCGCTTTCCAGCGCGTTCAGGTATTTGTCCACGTCGTTGTTGATGCCAAGGTCGATGATCTCGAACCCTGCCCCTTCCATCATCATCCCGACAAGGTTCTTGCCGATGTCGTGGATATCGCCCTTGACCGTGCCGATCACCATCTTGCCCAGACGCGGGGCGCCGGTTTCCACCAGCAGCGGCTTCAGAATGTTCATCCCGCCCTTCATGGCACCGGCGGCCAGCAGGACCTCGGGAACGAAAAGGATGCCGTCGCGGAAATCGACACCGACGATGGCCATGCCTTCGACCAGCGCCTTGGTCAGGATGTCATAAGGGGTCCAGCCGCGTTCCAGCAGGATGTTGACGGCTTCTTCCACCTCTTCTTTCATCCCGTCATACAGATCGTCCATGATCTGCGGGACCAGTTCCTCGTCTGGGAGTTCACTTAGGATCAGCTCTTCTTCGGACATAATAAAATTCCTGATTGTTCGCGCCATCGCAGGGTGCCCCCTGATCTAATGCGCGGAAATTGCCTTGGTCGCGGCGGTTTGCGACAAAAACGTCGCAGGAACCGACTATCCGCGCCGCCGTGTGCGGGTGCGTTTGGGCGCGCAAGTGCCGCTAACCCCGTCGGATTCCGAGGAAAACGGGCCCAGAGCCGCCTCTATCTGTTCCAGCGTCGGGGCATCGCCCCGGGGGCGGGATTCCAGCGCGGCCTTCATGGCAACCAGATGTTCGGGTTTGGTGCCGCAACATCCGCCGATAATACGCGCGCCGGCATCGCGGGCCAGCAGGGCGTATTCGCCCATCAGTTCCGGCGTGCCGTCGTAATGGATATGCCCGTGGACATATTTGGGAATCCCCGCGTTGCCCTTGGCAATCACCGGAATGTCGCTGCCGGCCTTGGCAAAGCCCAGCAAAGTGCGCAGCAGGTCCGAGGCCCCGACCCCGCAATTGGCCCCGAAGGCGATCGGCTTGTTGGGCAGGCTTTCCACCAGCGCAACCAGATCGGTGGCCGTGACCCCCATCATGGTGCGCCCGGCGGTGTCAAAGCTCATGGTGCCGACCCAGGGGGCGTTCAGGTTTTCAAAGGCCTTGGCCGCAGCGCGGAATTCCTCGGGGGCGGAAATGGTTTCGACCCACAGCACATCGACGCCACCGGCCAGAAGCCCGCGGGCCTGTTCCTCGAACATCTCGACGGCATCGTTGAACGAGAGCGCCCCGACCGGTTCCAGAATCTCCCCCGTCGGCCCGACAGAGCCGGCGACGACGATCCTGCGCCCCGAGGCATCGGCCGCCTCGCGTCCGATTTCGGCGGCAATCCGGTTCAGCGTGAACACATCGTCCTGACGGTCATGCAGTTTCAGGCGCGAATAGTTGCCGCCAAAACTGTTGGTCAGGAACATATCGCTGCCGGAATTTATCGATCCGTCATAGAGCGCACGAATGCGGTCCGGGTGGGTTTCGTTCCAGATTTCAGGCGCTTCGCCTGCTTCCAGCCCCATGTTGAACAGGTTTGTGCCCGTGGCGCCATCGCCCAGCAGCCAGTCCCGTTCGGCCAGAAGTTCACTCAGAAGGTCGGTCATGCCGTCAAATTCCTCTTCTTTAAACCAGTGCTTCAGCGAACTGCCTAATACGTTCTATCATCGCGCGCAAGCCATTCGAGCGTTGCGAGGACAAATGCTGATCCAGCCCCAGCCGCGACAGCTCCGCCTGAGCATCGACTTGCAGGGCCTCTGACGGGGTTAGACCGTCGTACAGACGGTGCAGGACGGCGATCAGACCCTTGACGATCATCGCATCGGAATCGCCACGGAAGCCGATGCGGGCATCCGCCCCCTCGCCGGTAATTTCGGGCACGATCCACACCTGCGAGGCACAGCCATGCACCCTGGTGCTTTCGACCCTTTCGGAATCGTCCAGATCGGGCAGGTTTTTCCCCATATCGATGACATAGCGATAGCGGTCCTCCCAGTCATCGAGGAATTCGAAATCGTCTACAATCTCTTCAAAACGTTCACTGGCCATTGGTTTTCTCCTTTACCCGATGATCTAGGGATTGCGGCCCCGAAGGTCCAGACCGGCGCTTTGCCGCAACCAAGCAATCGCCTGTTGCGGGGTCTCGACGATGGCGGGCCAGTCCACGGGGGGGCGATCAATCATGATCACCGGAATTTGCAATTCGCGCGCCGCCTGCAGCTTTGGCCAGCCGCCAAAACCGCCGGCGTTATGGACGACAATGCAGTCAATGGCGTTATCCTGCAGATAGCGGCGTTCCTGTTCCACGCTGAAAGGGCCGGTCATATATTCGACCGTTCCGCGGCCCCCGACGTCCGGTTCGGGCAGGTTGCGACAGCGGATGCGCAGCTCCGGTCCGCTTGTCTGCAAAAACGGCGCCAGACGTTCGCGCCCGATGGCCAGAAGCGCCCGTTTTGCGCCGCAGCTTTGCAAATATTGCGCCGCCGCCGTGCCGCTTTCCAGCAAAGTCCAGTCGTCCCCTTCCCCGGGCTGCCAGGGCGGGCGCAGCAGGGCGACATGGGGCAGCGGCGTGTCGCGGATCCGCTCAAACACGTCAAAGGCAAAGGGATGCGGGGCAAAGACCAGCGCATCAAACCCCTGCAAGGCCTGCGTCCAGTCGGTGTTTGCGTCGTAAACTTGCGTTTTGATCCCCTTTGGCGAGGGGTAATACGGCGTTTCGAACAGACAGACATCCGCCCCCTGCAACGCCCGCGCCAGATCGACCGCCTCTTTGGAGCCACCGATAATTGCTATGCGGGGCGTTTTTTTCACAGCTCTATGATTTTGACACCCTGCGGGGTGGCCGACAGGGCGATTTCGCCGTTGCGCAGACGCAGGGCATCGTTGCCGAAGACCTCCAGCCGCCAGCCGTGCAGCGCCTTGACCTGATCGTCATCGCCGTTGGCAAAGGCATCCAGATCGGCCGAGCTGGCGATAAGTTTTTGCGCCACGCCGTATTGCGCCGCCTTGGCCTTCAGCAATACCCGCAGCAGATCCGACAGGGATTCCGTGCCGTTCTTGCGCTGTTTTGCCGGCGGCACCTTGGGCATGTCCTCGGGATCGCGCCCCTCGCCACGCTTGACGGCGGACAGGATCCCCTCGGCAATGGCGCCCTTGCGGGCCTCGCGCAGCAGCAGGCGGGATTTGTTGAGGTCGTCCAGACTGTGCGGGCGGGTCGAGGCCAGCTCCATCAGCGCGTCGTCCTTGTAGACACGGTTGCGCGGGATGTTGCGGCTTTGGGCGGTTTCTTCGCGGAAATGTGCCAGTTCCTTGGCCACGGACAGGAATTTGCGCGAATTGCTGCGGGTTTTCAGGCGTTTCCAGGCGTTTTCGGGCTCCATCCGGTAGGTGTCCGGGTTGGTCAGCACGGCCAGTTCCTCTTGCAGCCATAAGGTGCGGCCGGTTTTTTCCAGCTCTTTGGCCAGATATTCGTAGATCACGCGCAGGTGGGTGACATCGGCCAGCGCATAGGCCTTTTGCTTTTCTGACAGCGGGCGGCGGCTCCAATCCGTGAAAC
>JALWQC010000368.1 GCA_027080755.1 Paracoccaceae bacterium | reverse complement strand
GAAGCCCGAGGGCAGCAACCTGCGCGCCTTCAAAATCTATCGCTATGACCCGGATACCGGCGAAAACCCGCGTGTGGACACCTATTACGTCGATATGGACGACTGCGGCCCGATGGTTCTGGACGCCCTGCTGAAAATCAAGAACGAGATCGACCCGACGCTGACCTTCCGCCGGTCCTGCCGCGAAGGCATTTGCGGATCCTGCGCCATGAATATCGACGGCATCAACACGCTGGCCTGTATCTATGGCACGGACGAGGTAAAGGGCGACGTCAAGATCTATCCCCTGCCGCATATGCCGGTGATCAAGGACCTGATCCCCGACCTGACACATTTCTACGCCCAGCACGCCAGCATCATGCCGTGGCTGGAAACCAAAACCAATCCCCCGGAAAAGGAATGGCGCCAGTCGATCGAGGATCGCAAGAAGCTGGACGGCCTGTATGAATGTGTGATGTGCGCGTCTTGCTCCACCTCCTGCCCCAGCTACTGGTGGAACGGGGATCGCTACCTCGGGCCGGCGGCCTTGCTGCACGCCTACCGCTGGATCATCGATTCGCGCGACGAATTCACGGGCGAGCGTCTGGACGAGCTGGAAGACCCGTTCAAGCTCTATCGTTGTCACACCATCATGAACTGCACCAACACCTGCCCCAAAGGGTTGAACCCCGCCAAGGCGATTGCAGAAATCAAGAAACTGATGGTTGAACGCCGGGTTTAAGACCCCGCAAGCGCCACAAGATCGAACATAATACGGTTAAGGTCGAAATCCTTCGGGGTATAGACCTTGGCCACTCCCATCTGCCGCAGGGCTTCCGCATCCTCGTCGGGGATGATTCCGCCGACGATCACGGGAATATCCCCGATACCGGCCGCCTGCATCCGTTCCAGCATGTCCTGCACCAGCGGCAGATGGGAACCGGACAGGATCGACAGCCCGATGATATCCACCTTTTCCGTCAGCGCCGTTTCCACCAGCGCCTCGGGGGTCATGCGGATGCCTTCGTAAAACACCTTCATGCCGCAATCGCGGGCGCGCACGGCAATCTGCTCGGCGCCGTTGGAATGTCCGTCCAGCCCGGGTTTGCCGACCAGAAACCGCAAAGGATGGCCCAGCGCGCGGGCCTTGTCGGCCACGGCCGCGCGGATATCGTCCAGCCCCTCGACCGCGTTTGACATGGCCGCGCCAACGCCGGTGGGGGCGCGGTATTCCCCGAACACCCCGCGCATCGCGGCGCCCCATTCGCCGGTCGTCACCCCCGCCTTGGCACAGGCGATCGAGGGCGGCATGATGTTTTCCCCCGCTTGCACCGCCGCCTTCAGATCCGCAAGCGCCGCCTGCACGGCCGTATCATCGCGCGCCGCGCGCCAGGCCTGCAAATTGGCGATCTGCTGGTTTTCCACCTCGGGATCCACAACCATAATGCCGCCATCTCCGGCTGTCAGCGGGCTTTCCTCGCCCTGTTCGAACCTGTTCACACCGACAACGACGGTTTCCCCGGCCTCGATCCGCGCCAGACGGGCAGAGTTGGACTGCACCAGTTGCGTTTTCATATATTCGATCGCGGCCACCGCCCCGCCCATTTTCTCGATATGGGCAATCTCGGCCAGAGCCCCCTGTTTCAAGGCCTCGACCTTGCGTTCCACTGCCGGATTTTCGTCAAACAAGTCCTCGAATTCCAGCAAATCGGTTTCATAGGCCATGATCTGCTGCATCCGGAGCGACCACTGCTGGTCCCAGGGGCGCGGCAGGCCCAGCGCCTCGTTCCAGGCGGGCAGCTGCACGGCCCGCGCGCGCGCCTTTTTCGACAGGGTCACCGCCAGCATTTCAATCAGGATCCGGTAGACGTTGTTTTCCGGCTGCTGTTCCGTCAATCCAAGCGAGTTCACCTGCACCCCGTAGCGGAACCGCCGCTGTTTCGGATCGCTGACCCCATAGCGGTCGCGGCAGATTTCATCCCACAAATCGACAAAGGCGCGCATTTTGCACATCTCGGTGACAAACCGGATACCGGCATTCACAAAAAACGAGATCCGCGCCACCACACGGGGGAAATCCTCGGCCGGGACCTGCCCTTGCACCTGGTCCAGCACCGCAATCGCCGTGCTTAGGGCAAAGGCCAGTTCCTGCTCGGGCGTGGCGCCGGCCTCTTGCAGGTGATAGGAACAGACGTTCATCGGGTTCCATTTCGGCACATCGGTATAGCAATACTCCGCGATATCCCCGATCAGCTTCAGGCTTGGCTCCGGCGGGAAAACATAGGTGCCGCGCGACAGGTATTCCTTGATAATATCGTTCTGCACCGTGCCTTGCAGCTGGCTGATGTCGGCGCCCTGCTCCTCGGCCACGGCGATATACAGCGCCAGCATCCACGCCGCGGTGGCGTTGATGGTCATGGATGTGTTCATCCGGTCCAGCGGAATATCGGCAAACAGCGCCCGCATGTCCCCCAGATGGCTGACCGGAACACCGACCTTGCCCACCTCGCCCCGCGCCAGAACATGATCGGAATCATAGCCCGTCTGCGTCGGCAAATCGAAAGCCACCGACAGGCCCGTCTGCCCCTTGGCAAGGTTGGAGCGATACAGCGCATTGGATGCCGCCGCCGTCGAGTGGCCGGCGTAGGTTCGGAAAAGCCAAGGGCGGTCTTTGGTCATGGGGGCCTCTGCGCGGTTATATTGCATTGCAACACGCAATTTACGCAACAAAGATAATTTCGCAAGGGTAAATGTAGTTGGAATATTATTACGTTCGATTTCCCGCTACCCAAATCAGCGCCCAATATTGGCGCAACAATAAACCCTACAGCCACGTTCGTTTGTTATTTTATTTCCGCTGCAACGCACAAAACTATTGCACCCCGGCCCGCATAATGCCATGACAATAGAAAATACCGCGCCCCTGCGCCCAGACAACGGAGAGACTCGATGGCCCCTCTTGACGCCCCCGACTACGAAGCCCCCGAAAAAGATCTGTACGAGGTCGGGGAAATTCCGCCCCTGGGATACGTTCCCAAACAGATGTATGCCTGGGCCATTCGCCGCGACCGGGAAGGCCAGCCCAACACCGCCATGCAGATGGAGGTCGTGGACACCCCCGAGATCGACAGCCACGAGGTGCTGGTTCTGGTGATGGCCGCCGGCGTTAACTATAACGGGGTCTGGGCCGCGCTCGGCACGCCGATTTCCACCTTCGATTACCACGATTCGCCCTACCATATCGCCGGTTCCGACGCCGCCGGCATTGTCTGGAAGGTCGGGGACAAGGTCAAACGCTGGAAGGTCGGGGACGAGGTGGTGATCCACTGCAACCAGGACGACGGCGACGACGAGGAATGCAACGGCGGCGACCCGATGTTTTCCCCCAGCCAGCGGATCTGGGGCTATGAAACTCCTGACGGCTCTTTCGCGCAATTCACGCGCGTGCAGGCCCAGCAGCTGATGAAACGGCCGCAGCACCTGACATGGGAAGAAAGCGCCTGCTACACGCTGACCCTTGCCACCGCCTACCGCATGTTGTTCGGCCACCGTCCGCACACCCTGAAACCGGGGCAGAATGTGCTGGTCTGGGGGGCCTCGGGGGGGCTTGGATCGTTTGCGATCCCGCTGATCAACACGGCCGGCGCCA
>JALWQC010000367.1 GCA_027080755.1 Paracoccaceae bacterium | reverse complement strand
GGAAATCGCGGGGCGGAAAACGATATGGATATGCAGTTTCTGTTGCAGATAATCGCCCCAGTTTTCGACGATAAAAATGCTTTTGATCAGGACATAGGCCACCAGCCCCGCCACCCCGCCAAGGATCAGAAAGGCCGGCATTTCCGCGTAAAACTGCACGGAACTGATGGGCAGGACAAACTCGGTAATGTCACCGGCGCGCAGGCGGCTAATGATGGTGCCAGCGACAGCAGCAATCACGATCGGGGCGAAGGCGCGAATCGCGAAATGGCGCAGGATGACCTCCATCGCGAACAGCGTGCCGGCAATGGGGGCGTTGAAGGATGCCGCCACGGCCGCCGCCACCGCACAGCCTAGCAAGTCGCGCCCCGTGATCCCGTTTGCATGCAGCCGGTCGGCCAGCCAGCTGGACATGACCGCCGCCAGATGCACCACCGGCCCCTCGCGCCCGCTGGACCCACCCGTAGACAGCGTAATCAGCGAAGCCGCCGCCGAGGCCAGCCCGATCTTGCGATCCACCCGCCCCTCGCGCCGCGCCGCGCCATCAATCACATCCGAAACCGAGCGCGTTTGCCCGTCGGGGATAAACAACCACAGGATCACCCCGACAGCCAACCCGCCGACGACGGGAATCCCGATAACAAACGGCCAGCTGGTAGAGGCCAGCGTCGTTGCCAGCGTGTGATCGTCCGCCCCGTAAAGCAGCCCCTGAATTGCGGAAATCGCCAGCCGGAAGCCCAGCGCCGCCGCCCCCGAGGCCAGACCTATCAGCAGCGCCAGAAACCAGAAAAGCACCTTGCTTGGCCCGTTGTTACGCACAAAAACCAGAGCGCGGCGCAGCTCCTGCAGCAGAGCCTGCGCGGAAGAAAACAGAAAACGGCGGATCTGTTGCACGCCCTACCCCTTGCGCCGGATGCCAAGCGGGGCACCCAGTTGTGCGGGGCGCTCCAGTTTTTCATGCGCCGCCAGCATGTCCTGCATTCGCGCCAGCGCCCAGTCCGGATAGGGGGCGGAACGGCGGGTCACCAGATCGACATTCATCAACATCTGTTCACATGTAGCCGCCAGCCGCGCCCCGTCGCTGTTGACCAGTTCCACAAACACATGCATGCGCTTGGCGTCGAAATCGATCAGACGGACGCGGGCGCTGAAACGCTCCCCCTCCAGCATTTCCCCGAGATAGTGGATGTGGCTTTGCAAGGCATAAGGGCCCTGGCGCATCTCTGCCGCATGGGTTTCCCCGATTCCCAGCTCGTTTTCCAGAAAATCGTCCAGCGCCTGATCAAAAGCCATCGTATAATAGGCCACGTTCATATGCCCGTTATAGTCAATCCACGCTGCCGGAATTTCCCGTTCCGCCAGTTCCACCGGCGCCTGATACGGTGCGTCATGCCCCTTGATCGCTGTCATTTTGATCTTTCCCATGTTTTGCCAACATATTACTGTGCTATCAAAGCGGAGGAAACCCCATGAGCATCCAGACAGCCATCAAAACCCTGATCGAAACCTTTGAAGAAAAGGTTACCACCAACAAAGCCCTGCTGGAGCAACACGGCCGGAACGAGGCCTATTTCCCCGTCACCCCCCCCGACGCCGTGGTTTTCCCCGAAAGCACTGCGGATGTGGCCGCAATTGTGAAAATCTGCGCCGAGCATAACTGCCCCGTCATCGCCTATGGCACCGGCACCTCGCTAGAGGGGCACCAACTGGCAATCAAGGGCGGGATCTCGCTGGATATGTCGAAAATGAACAAGGTGCTGGCCGTCCATGACGAGGATATGGACGCCGTCGTCCAGCCCGGTGTGACCCGCGAACAATTGAACGAGGACCTGCGCGCCACGGGGCTGTTTTTTCCAGTCGATCCGGGGGCCAATGCCTCGCTTGGCGGGATGGCGGCGACGCGGGCCTCGGGGACGACGGCGGTGCGCTACGGCACCATGCGCGAAAACGTCATGGCGCTGGAGGTCGTTCTTGCCGACGGGCGCATCATCCGCACCGGCAGCCGCGCCCGCAAATCCGCCGCCGGGTATGATCTGACAAAACTGTTCGTCGGCTCGGAGGGGACGCTCGGGATCATCACCGAACTGACCCTGCGCCTGCAAGGCCAGCCCGAGGCCATCTCGGCCGCCACCTGCGCCTTTCCCGATATCGAATCGGCGGTGAACACGGTGATTGCCACCATCCAGATGGGCATCCCCATGGCGCGGATAGAATTCGTGGACGAAATGATGGTGCGCGGTTTCAACCTGTATCAGGGCAGCCAAATGCCCGAAGTGCCGCATCTGTTTGTGGAGTTCCACGGCTCTCCCGACGGGGTGAAGGAACAGGCCGAAAGCTTTGGTGAAATCGTCGCGGATATGGGCGGCACCGATTTCAAATGGTCCGAAAAACCCGAAGACCGCAACGCCTTGTGGAAAATGCGCCACAATGCCTATTACGCGCACAAGGCCCTGCAACCGGAAAAACCGGCCCTGTCCACAGATATCTGTGTGCCGATTTCGCGTCTTGCCGAGGCGGTGAAATTCGCGCGCCTCGAAGGGGAACGCCTGAACCTTATGGTGTCCATCCTCGGGCATGTGGGGGACGGGAATTTCCACTGCGCGGTCAGTTTCGACCCTGACAACGCCGTGGAACATGCCGCCGTCAAGGAATTCCTGCACAACCTGAACCAGCAGGCGCTGGAGCTGGACGGAACCGTAACCGGCGAACATGGTGTGGGCGTGGGCAAGATGAAATACATGCAGGGCGAACATGGCGAGGCGTTGCAAGTCATGCGCGATATCAAAAAAACGCTGGATCCCCAAAATATCCTGAACCCGGGAAAAATCCTGCCGGAGGAATGATATTTTCAGCCGCCTGACGGTGCGGAATTCCACGGCTGCACCCTGCCCGATACCCCGTCAAACGCCCCCTTCACAAGGGCGCGTGCCAGCAGGCGGTCGGGGTTTGTCGGTGGGGGAAATTCCAGCCCTTTGGCACAATCGCGGCTGAATCCGAAGCGCCGGTAGTAGGGTTCGTCCCCCACCAGAATCACCCGTTCCCACCCTGTGGCTGCGGCCTGTTCCAGCGATGTGCGGATCAACAGGTTTCCCAGCCCCTCGCCCTGACGGGTCGGATGCACGGCAACGGGGCCAAGCAACAGCGCCGGCCATACCCCGACCCGCACCGGCCAGTAGCGGATCGCCCCGCCCAGAATTCCGCCCTCGTCACGGATTACCAGCGACAGGTCCGGCACGGGATCCCCCCCCTCGCGCAGGCGATAGGAGCTAAGCGCGGTGCGTCCGGGGGCAAAGGCCAGATCGAACAGGTTTTCCACCTCTAAGGTGTCGTCGGGGGTCTCGGGGGTTGGCAAAAGCATAGGCGCACATCCATGGCAGAACAGAACAGGGGCGAAGTGTTCAGCCTCGTCGGATGTGTGTTGCGGTCATTTTCCGGCTCCGTGTTTATGCTTGTCACTGCCCTAGCATACCCCTAGCTTCGGGGCAAATACGAAAAGGGAAAAACATGTTTTACCGCCCCGAGTCCCCGCCCCCGTCCCTGCCCCCCAATCCGTTCAAAGCCAACGTTTCCCCGCCCCCCATCGGCTGGATTTTCACGCTGTCAGCGGGCGGGGTTGCCCAACTTGCGCCCTACAGGCTTTT
>JALWQC010000366.1 GCA_027080755.1 Paracoccaceae bacterium | reverse complement strand
CGCGGCGGCGCTTCTGGCAGTGCTGGGGATCAAAAGCGCGGCGATGGTCGGGCTGTCGATCGGCGGCATGATCGCGCAGGGACTGGCGGCCGAGCGCCCCGACCTGCTGCGCGCCGTGGTGCTAATGGACACGGCCACCAAGATCGGCAACGAGAGGATCTGGCAGGAACGCATTGAAACCGTGCGCAAAAACGGCATAGAGGGCCTGGCCAACGCCACAATGGAACGCTGGTTCAGCAAGGATTTCCACACCAACCGCGCGGCAGAGCTGACCGGCTGGCGCCACATGCTGACGCGCACGCCGCAAGAGGGCTATATCGGCTGTTGCGAGGCCATCGCCGAGACCGACCTTTACACCAGCACCGCGCATCTGCATCTGCCCGTGCTGGCGCTGGCAGGGGCCGAGGACGGCTCTACCCCGCCCGACATGGTGGCGGAAATGGCCGGACTGGTCAAAGGCGCCGGATTCGAGGTCATCCGCAAGGCCGGCCATCTGCCCTGTGTCGAGCAACCGGAAAAAACCGGCGCCCTGATTTCGGCCTTTTTGCGGGAAAACGGCATTGGCTAGGTTTCTGTTTATCCACGGCTCGTGCCACGGCGCCTGGTGCTGGCGCGACGTGCTGCCCCATATGCAGGGGCACGAGGTTTCGGCCATCGACCTGCCCGCGCATGGCTCGGACGCCACACCGGTGGCGGGGATCACGCTGGACAGCTATGTAGACGCCGTGATCAGACATATAGAGCGCATGGGCGCGCCGGTTACGCTGGTCGGGCATTCGGCCGCCGGCATCACCCTTGCCGCCGTGGCCGAAGCGGCGCCGCATCTGCTGGACGCGCTGGTCTTCGTCTGTGCCTATGTGCCGCGCAACGGCGATTCGCTGGTCTCCTTGCGCAAACAGGCCAAACGGCAGCCGATTTTGCCGGCGGTGCAGCTGTCACGCGACCGTCTGTCCTATAGCGTGAAACCGGATGTCGCGCCCGGGGTCTTTTATCACGACTGCCCGAAAGAAAAGATTGCCTATGCGCTGGTGCGTCTGTGTCCCGAGCCGTTGAAACCCCAGACCACACCCCTGCAACTGGGGGGGAATTACGACAGCGTCCCGCGCCGCTATATCCTGTGTCAGGACGACCACACCATCCCCCCCGAGGAACAGGAACGTATGGTTGCCGACTGGCCCGAATCCGCCGTTACCCGCCTGCCCTGCGGCCATTCCCCGTTTTTCACCATGCCCGGGCGTCTGGCCGCCCTGATCATGTCAGGCGAAAGCGGGCCGTAGCGGAAAAATCCCCGAGCGGCGCCACAATCCCCCGTTCATACAGATCCACCAGATGCGCCAGCACATTGCGCGCGGCGGCCCCGTGCAGGCGCGGGTCCACATCCCGATACATCTGTTGCGTCAGCCCCGCCACCGTTTGCGGGGCCCTGGCCAGCGCGGCGCGAATCTGCCCCTCGCGTTCCAGCCGGTGCGCCAGAAGATAGTCCAGCATATCATGCGCCCCCTCCAGCACTGCGCCGTGCCCGCAGTAATAGGTATCCTCGGGGCGGCGCTGCAATTTGCGCAGGCTGGCCATAAAGGCCGTCAGATCCCCGTCCGGCGGCGATACCAGCGTCGAGGCCCAGCCCATGACATGATCGCCCGAAAACAGCGCGCCCTGCCCCTGCCAGGCGAAACACAGATGGTTCGACAGATGGCCGGGGGTGTGGATGGCCTCCAGCGTCCAGCCCTCGCCGCGGATCAGGCCACCGTCGGGGACGGTAATATCGGGGGTGAAATCCGCATCGATCCCCTCCCCCCCGCCAAGGGGGGCCGCGGCGGCCAGACGCTCCATCACCTTCGAGCGCCCCGCATTGGCCGGCCCGAAACCGTAGACCGGCGCCCCCGTGCGCGCCGACAGAACCGCCGCCAGCGGCGAATGGTCGATATGGGCATGGGTGACGATAATATGGCCAAGCCGGCGGCCTTCCAGCGCGCGTTCCAGCGCCGCCAGATGCGCGGCGTCCTTCGGCCCCGGATCGATCACCGCCACCTCGCGATCCCCCAGAAGATAGCTGCGCGTGCCGGTAAAGGTCATCGGCCCCGCGTTGGGCGCGGTAACCACCTGCAGGCCCGGGCGCAACGCCTCGACCACGCCGATTTCGGGGTGATGGTCTGTGTGGAACGGGGTTTTCATGGCGCGCCTCCCTTGCCAGCGCCGCCCTTGGCGCGTAACCCTGTTTAGGCTATGAACTTTGCCTGGCTCAAGTCCTATATGCCGCGCAGTTTCTTCGGCCGCTCGCTGATGATCCTGCTGTTTCCGGTTGTCTTCCTGCAACTGGCGGTCGGGCTTGTGTTCATCCAGCGCCATTTTGCGCAGGTGACCCAGCAGATGACCCATTCGGTGGCGCTGGAACTGGACTATGCCGCCGATGTCATCGACAGCATCGACAGCTTCCCCGAGGCCCGCCTGACCCTGTTCACCTTCGCCCGCCCCTTTGATATGCGCCTGGACCTGCGGCAGGACAAAACCGTCACCCCCGCCGCGCGGCGCTATTTCTATGACATCTCGGGCAAGGCGATCATCGACACGCTACAGGCAGGGCTGACGCGGCCAACCAGCATCGATCTGGTGCGCGAACGCCAATGGGTGCATGTGGAAATCCAGACCCGTCACGGCGCCCTGCTGGCCGATATTCCGCGCGGGCGGGTCAGTGCCTCCAATCCGCACCAGCTGCTGGTGTTGATGGTGGTGATCTCTATATTGCTGACGCTGGTGTCCATCCTGTTCCTGCGTAACCAGATCCGCCCGATCCGCGAACTGGCCCGCGTGTCCGAGGCCTTCGGCAAAGGGCGCAGCGAATCCTACACCCCGCGCGGGGCCACAGAGGTGCGGCGCGCCGGCCACGCCTTTCTGGCCATGCGCGCGCGGATCGAACGCCAGATAGAACAGCGCACCCGGATGCTGTCCGGCGTCAGCCACGACCTGCGCACCCCGCTGACACGCCTGAAACTGTCGCTGGCCATGCAGGAGGAAACGGCGGAAACACAGGACATGCGCGCCGACGTTCAGGAAATGGAGGCCATGCTGGAGGGGTTCCTCTCCTTCGCGCGCGGGGATTCGCTGGAAGACATGGAAACCCTGCCGCTGGGGGATCTGCTGGACCGGATCGTGCAGGGCTGGAAACGGCTGGACAAACCGCTGGCGCTGGTGGTGCCTTCAGGCGCAGGGGACACCCGCGTCACCCTGCGCCCCGATGCGGTTGTCCGCGCCGTCAACAACCTGATTTCCAACGCCATGCACCACGCCGATACCGTGCAACTGGAGGTCGGGCTAAGCGACAAAACGCTGACCTTTACGGTGCAGGACGACGGTCCGGGCATTGCGCCGGCGGATCGGGAAGAGGCCCTGAAACCCTTCGCGCGTCTGGACCCCGCACGCAACCAGAACAGCGGCAGCGGCGTCGGGCTTGGCCTTGCGATTGCCGCCGATGTGGCGCGCAGCCATGGCGGGCGGCTGGAACTGGCCGACAGCCCCCTTGGCGGCCTGTCGGCCAGCCTGATACTGCCGCGATAATCTTTCTGAAAACCGGTTTTAGTTGAAATTTCCGCCGGTTACAGGCTGTTCTTCATAACTACTAACATATGTTAGTAAACAGCCATCCCCGCCCG
>JALWQC010000365.1 GCA_027080755.1 Paracoccaceae bacterium | reverse complement strand
GTGTGGCCCGGGCCTTTGGGGGCCATCATGATCACGTCAACGCCGGCTTTGGGCTCGATCAGGTTGAAATGCACGTTCAGGCCGTGGGCAAAGGCAATGGCGGCACCTTCGCGCAGGTTGTCATGCACGTATTTCTTGTAGGTTTCGGCCTGCAGCTCATCGGGCATGGTGAACATGATCAGGTCGCACCAGGCGGCGGCCTCGGCAATGCCCATCACCTGAAGACCCTCGGCCTCGGCCTTTTTGGCGCTGGGGGAACCGTCGCGCAGGGCAACAACAACGTTTTTCGCGCCGGAGTCGCGCAGGTTCAGCGCATGGGCATGCCCCTGCGAGCCATAGCCCAGAATGGCAACGTTCATGTCCTTGATCAGGTTGATATCGCAATCGCGATCATAATATACGCGCATGGTTTTTCCTCTCTGCGGGTTGTGAATTGCGGTTAGAATAGGGGAACCGGCGATATATGCTTTGCGTTTTTTGGAAAATACCGATAATTATACGAAATATCATTCGTAGTTTTGTAAATACCGGATAAATCATGCGCCTTGACGACATAGACCGCCGCCTGCTGCGCCTGTTGCAGGAGGATGCAACCCTTTCCACCGCGGATCTGGCCGAGCAGGCCGGCCTGTCCGCTGGCCCCTGCTGGCGCCGCATCGAAAAAATGGAAACGGCGGGGGTGATAAAAGGGCGCAGGATCCGGTTGAACCACAAGGCGCTTGGCCTGGGTGTAGAGGTTTTCCTGCGCATCACGCTGGATAAAACCGCCGGAAACGCCTTTGACGAATTCCTTCGCGAGGCCCGAAAAATCCCCGAGGTGGCCGGCATCCAGACCTTGCTGGGGCGGGTTGATGTGCGTATGGACGTGCGCGCCCGCGATCTGGCCCATTATCAGGACATCTACAAAACCCGCATTCTGGCGCTGCCCCATCTGCTGGATATCGAGGCGCTGATGCTGGTCTCCGAGGTGAAAAACACCGAAAGGCTGCCGATATGATCGATCTGGACGACACGGACCGCGCCATTCTGCAGGCCTTGCAACGCGACGGCGGGCTAAGCGCGGCGGCGGTCGGGGCCTTGGTCGGGCTGTCCCAACCGGCGGCCTGGCGGCGGATAAAACGGCTGGAAAAGGCCGGCGTCATTCTGGGGCGCGATATCGTGCTGGACCGGGAAAAGCTGGGCTTTGACGTGGTGGTCTATCTGGGGGTGAAGCTGGCGGCCAAAGGGCGTGTCGGGCTGGAGGATTTCGAACGCGCCGTTTGCGCTATCCCCGAGGTGCAGGTCGTGCAGCATGTGCTGGGGGTCTATGACTATCGCCTGAAAGTGGTGGCGCGGGATCTCAGCGATTTCGAACGCATCCTGCGCCGGCGGATCATGACCTTGCCCGGGGTCGGGGATGTAGAATCCAACGTGCTGTTGAGCGAAGGGTAACATATCCACTAAACCGGTTTAGTGGTTCTTTTTTCAGTGCGAAAAACAGTTGTAGTGCAGTAAGTTACACAACTACCCTAAACCAGTTTTTGCAAAAATTCCGACAGGTCTCCGGTCCGGTGATCGATGTGTTCACCCTTGTTCGCGGCCCCGACCAGCACCGTCCGCATGCCCATCTTGCGCGGTACGGCCAGATTGCGCGGATCGTCCTCGAACATGGCGGCGCGGCCGGTTTCAAACCCGTCGGCGCCAAACACCCGCTCGAAGGCGCCGCGGTCCGGTTTGGGCACATATCCAGCGTCCTCGATGCCGTAAATCGCGTCGAAAACCCCCGCAAGCCCCCGCGCGGCGCTGACCTTTTCCCCATGCGCGCGCGAGCCGTTGGTATAGATGATCTTGCGTCCGGGCAGGGCGGCAATCGCGCGGCGCAGCTCGGGCGCGGCGGGCATGTTGCCAAGGTCCAGCGCATGCACCTCGTGCAGGAACGGGTCGGGGGCGACACCGTGTTCGTGCATCAGACCGGCCAGCGTGGTGCCGTAGGTTTTCCAGTAGTGGCGCCGCAGGTCATGGGCGGCGGCGATGTCCACCCCGATTTCGCGCACGATAAAACCGGTCATCAGGCGCTCTATCTGGTCGAACAGGCGCACTTCGGGCGGATACAGCGTGTTGTCGAGGTCAAAGACCCAGGTATCCACATGTCGAAAATCATCATAAGGCATGGCTGCGGTGATAGCGGATGCAAAAGGCGCTGGCAACGGCCGGATTTTTCATGGACGGAGCGGAATTAGAAGAGTAGCCTGCGCAAAAAGACCGGAGAAATAACCATGGCCGAAGAACATCACGCCCACAAGGATGCCTATTCAATGGTGCTGGATGCCATTGACGAGGGGGTTTTCCTGCCCGGCGACCGTCTGGTGGAATCCGAGCTGGCGGAACGTTTCGGTGTCTCGCGAACCCCCGTGCGCGAGGCCCTGCAGCGTCTGGAAACGCAGTCGGTTCTGGTGCGCGACGGGCGCTCTATGGTGGTGTCCTCGCTGGATCATGACCAGCTGGGCGAACTTTACGTGGTGCGGGGCGAACTGGAGGGGCTGGCCGCCCGCCTTGCCGCGCAACATGCCGCCCCCGAGGAGGTCCGTGTCCTGCGCGAGATGGTCGATCAGGACATGAAAATGCTGGGCCAGCCCCGCCGTCTGTCGCGCGCCAACCGCCGTTTCCACCGTCAGCTGCATCTGGCCAGCCACAACCGCTATCTTATCCAGCAGCTGGAAATGGTGCATCGGACGATGGCCCTTCTGGCCACAACGACCTTTGCCGCAGAAGGGCGCGATGTCACCGCTTTGGAAGAACACGCCGCCATTGTCGATGCTATTGAAAGCCGTGACGGGGATGCGGCGGAGAGGGCGCTGAAGGCGCATATATCCAAGGCCTTCGAAACCCGTCTGAAAAACGTAGCAGGGGATGTCTGAAATGTTGAGCGAACGCATAGCCCGCGCCATTCTGAACCGGGACCCGATGGGGCATATCGCCCGCGACGTGCCGGATATGGCTGCCGCCTATGATATACAACAGGCCGTCGTTGCCCGTCTGGCCCCGCATTTCGGCGGGGTCGGGGGCTACAAGATCGCGTGGAATGCGCCGGCGGCCTATGCGCCTGCGGTCGGGCATGTGTTTACGGACCTGATCCGCCAGAGCGGCTGCCATATTCCGGCCGAGGATATCGCCCAGCTGACAGTAGAACCCGAGATTATCGCGGTTATGGGGCAGGATGTTGCCAGCCCGGGCCAGACGGGGGAAAGCATTGCCCCGATGATCGCGCGCTATCACGCCGGTTTTGAAATCATGGACCGGCGCAATACCGTTGGCGCGCCGCTGGAACATCCCCCCTCTATTGTGGCGAATAACGTGTTCAATTTCGGTCTGGTCATTGGCGAGGGGCGCGATACCCTGCCCGAAGATATGGAAACCGTCCTGCGTCTGGATTCCGAGGACCTTTTCCGCGCCAGCAATGCCGCCCCGCAGGATCCGGCCGGTGCCGTGGCCTTTGTCGCCAACCATCTGGCGGAACGCGGTGGCGGTCTGAAGGCGGGCGATATGGTTCTGTGCGGCACCCATTACCCGCCGTTTGTTGTCGGCAAAGGCGCCGTGCTGGAGGTCACCATGGGGCCTCTGGGGCGCGCGGGCTTTTCCTTCGGCTGATCCCCGCGCGGGGCTTTGTCCCCGTAAAA
>JALWQC010000364.1 GCA_027080755.1 Paracoccaceae bacterium | reverse complement strand
GTATGCCGGACCCCGCCGCGGCCGGCGGCGGCGGTGGGGTCGATGCCCAGCTTTGCGTCCTATCCGCATCTGCCCGCCCTCGGGGTGCAGGACACCTTTATGCTGACGGCGACCGTCTGGCTGACGGCGGCGGCCTTCGGGGCCTTGCCGCTGTATATGTGGTCGCTGTCCTTTTCCGATGCTTTTTTCGAGGCCATGTCCGCCGTGACCACCACCGGCTCTACCGTGATGAGCGGACTGGACACCACGCCCCATGACATCCTGCTGTGGCGCGGGATCCTGCAGTGGCTGGGCGGGCTGGGGTTTATCGTTACCGGCATGGCCCTGCTGCCGATCCTGAAGGTTGGCGGTATGCAGCTGTTTCGCACAGAAAGCTCGGACCAGGACGACAAGGAGCTGAAAAACGCCGCCCTTTTTGCCAGTGCGACGGCCTGGGTCTATATCTCTTTGACGCTGACGGCGGCGCTGGTCTACGCCTGGGGCGGGATGAATGTCTTTGACGCCAGCGTGCATGCGCTGACCTCGCTGTCCTCGGGCGGGTTTTCCAATTATGACGCCTCTTTCGGGCATTTCCAAAGCCCGTTCCTGCAATGGGCCGCCACGTTTTTCATGCTGTGCGCGGGGCTGCCGTTTGTCTGGTTCATCCGCGCCGCCCGCGTTCGCAGCCTGCGCAGCGAGCAGGTGCATGTCTATCTTGTGATGCTGATGATCGTCATTTTCCTGCTGACCGCATGGCTGGTTCTGGTAAAGGATTTCGACACAGCCGAGGCCCTGCGTCTGGTCGCCTTCAACGTCGTTTCCGCCGTGACCACCACGGGCTATGCCACCACCGACTACACCACATGGGGCAGCGCGGCGGTGGTGGTGTTTTTCCTGCTGACGGCCTCGGGGGGGTGTACCGGATCGACCTCGGGGGGGGCGAAAATGATGCGCTGGATCATTCTGGCCCGCAGCCTGAAACGCCAGATCAGCCAGATCCGTTTCCCCCACGGCATCTATACCCTGCGGTACGAGGGGAAAAAGCTGTCGGACGGGGCGCTGGACGGGGTGATTTCCTTCTTTATGTTCTACATTTTCACGGTCGGAGCGCTGGCCGTGGTCCTGAACATGATCGGGCTGGATTTCACAACCGCGGTCACCGGCGCGCTGACGGCGGTTGCCAATGTCGGCCCGGGGGCGGGCGATATCATCGGGCCGGCGGGGAATTTCGCCAGCCTGCCGGAATCGGCAAAATGGGTTCTGGTGTTCGGCATGTATGTGGGGCGGCTGGAAATGCTGACCGTCTTTGTTCTGTTCACCCGCAGCTACTGGCGCGAGGCGTTCTAGCGCCGGTCCTTCCAAAATGAAAAATCTTTAATGTTCCTTTCATGCGGACTCCATTCAGGGGGGGCATATTCCTTTTCGAAGATCAACCGAGGAAAAGGAATTCACCATGCAAAAACCGGCCAGAAAATTCTCTGTTCGTGGTCTGCTGATGGGCACGACCATTGCCGCCTTCGGAGCTGTTGCCCTGATGGGCCCCATAGAGGGCATCGCCCAGAGCGCCCCCGCCACCGAGGCCACCAGCGTCGCCTGGACACAGCCCGCCAACCTTGCCGACCTGATCGAACAGGTCAGCCCCGCCGTTGTCAAAATCACCGCCACGATCGGCGGCACCAATCCGGCCATGCAGCAGGCCCTGCCCGACAATATCCCCGAAGGGCCTATGGGGGATCTGTTGCGCCGCTATTTCGAGCAGCAGCAGGGTATCCCCGAACAGCGCCCCCGCGGGCAGGCGCTCGGCTCCGGGTTTATTATCGATTCCAGCGGCATCATCGTGACCAACAACCACGTCGTTGAAAACGCCAGCAAACTGGACGTCACCCTGAAAGACGGCCGCGAGTTCGAGGCAACCCTCCTGGGCGTTGACCCCAAAACCGACCTTGCCGTGCTGAAAATCGATGCGGACGAGCCCCTGCCCAGCGTCCAGTGGGGCGATTCCGACACGCTGCGTGTGGGCGATCCGGTCTTTGCCGTGGGCGCACCCTTCGGGCTTAGCGGCTCTGTCACCGCCGGGATTGTTTCGGCGCGCGGGCGGGATATCGGCTCGGGTCCTTATGACGACTTTATCCAGGTGGACGCCCCGATCAACAAGGGGAACTCCGGCGGCCCGCTGTTTGATGCCGAAGGGCATGTTGTCGGCGTGAACACGGCCATCTATTCGCCCACCGGCGGCTCTGTCGGGATCGGGTTCTCTATCCCCTCGGATCTGGCCAAAACCATCGTGTCCGAGATTGCCGCCACCGGCGAGGTCCACCGTGGCTGGCTGGGTGTCAGCATCCAGAACGTCACGCCCGACATTGCCGACAGCCTTGGCCTGAATGCCCCCGAGGGCGCGCTGGTCGGGGATGTGGTGCCCGATAGCCCCGCCGCCAAAGCCGGCCTGAAAGCGGGCGATGTGATCCTGTCGTTCAACGACAAACAGATCAAGGATGTCGGCGACCTGACCATTGCCGTGGCCGAGGCCGAAATCGGCAAACCCGCCCGCATGAGCGTCTATCGCAACGGCGAAACCCTTGACCTGACGCCGGAAATCGCCGCGCTGAAATCCGACGGGACCGCTATGGCCCAGTCCGGCGGCCAGAGTCAGGGCGACATCGCCGCGCTGGGTCTGTCCCTTGCTGCCGAAGGGGATCACCTGTTGATTACCGGCGTCGTCCCGGGCAGCGAGGCCGCCATGACCGGCCTGCAGGAAGGGGACCAGATCCTGTCCGTCAACCAGCGTCCTGTCGCCACCCTTGCCGATATGCAGGACCAGATCCGGCAGGCCAAAGACGCCGGCCGCCGGGCCGTGCTGCTGCAGATCCGGCGTGCGGACGGCATGTATTTCGTCGCCGTGCCGCTGAACTAACCCTTGTCGGGGCGGGATTGGTTTCCCGCCCCGTCTTCCTATATAGTACCCATGCGTATACTGATCATAGAAGATGACACCGAAACAGCCCGCTTTCTGGAAAAGGGCCTGACCGAGGCCGGCCACAGCGCCCAGAGCCTGCACAACGGCATCGAGGGCCTGTCCGCCGCCCTGCACGAACCCTTCGACGCGATCATCCTGGACCGCATGCTGCCCGAACTGGACGGCATTTCCATTCTGACCAGCCTGCGTGCCAGCAAGGTGCAAACCCCCGTGTTGCTGCTGTCCGCCCTCGGGCAGACCGACCACCGGGTAGAGGGGCTGAAAGCCGGGGCCGACGACTATCTGGCCAAACCTTTCGTATTTTCCGAACTGCTCGCCCGACTGGAGGCCATCACCCGCCGCCACCAGCCATCCCCCGAAAATGAATCCACCCTGACCGTCCGCGACCTGACGCTGGACCTGATAACCCGTCAAGCCAGCCGCGGTGGACGCCGCATAGACTTGCTGCCGCGCGAATTCCGCATCCTTGAATATCTTATGCGCACGGCGGGACGGATCGTCACCCGCACGATGCTGCTGGAAAACGTCTGGAACTACCATTTCGACCCGCAAACCAACGTGATCGACGTCCACATCAGCCGCTTGCGCAAGAAAATCGACCTTCCCGGGGAAGAGCCCCTGATCCACACCGTGCGCGGCGCCGGCTACAGGATGGTGAAATGACCCTGTTCCCCACCAAAGGCAAAAGCGCCATCCGCCGTCTTTTCGC
>JALWQC010000363.1 GCA_027080755.1 Paracoccaceae bacterium | reverse complement strand
CAGAAAGTCGCCCGCGTGTTGGCGTCCGCCGCGGCGCGGATGGCCTCCACATCATCGAAATCGACAAAGGTTGCCGACCAGCCGAAGCGCTTGATCGTCTGCCCGAACTGCGTGATGGAACCGCCATAAAGCCGCGTGGAAACCACCACATTGCACCCGGGCTGCATCAGCGGAAACAGCGCCATGATCTGCGCCGCATGCCCCGAGGAACAGGCCACCGCCCCGACCCCGCCTTCCAGCGTCGCCACCCGTTCCTGCAGAACCGAGACGGTCGGGTTGGTCAGGCGCGAATAGATATAGCCGACCTCTTGCAGGTTGAACAGCGCCGCCGCGTGGTCGGCATCGCGAAACACATAGGCGGTTGTCTGGTAAATCGGCGTCTGGCGCGCGCCGGTGGCCGGGTCTGGGCGGGCACCGGCGTGGATTTGCAGCGTGTCGAAACCATAGGGGGGGGTGGTCATGGGGTTTTCTCCGTTATGTGTGGGCCTGCGGTTTTGTGCCACTGCGGCCAATAAAACACAAGCGCCTTGTTCAATATTTTATACTACATTCATATCTTGTTAATTGCACAGTCCGGCGTATTTCTCGCTGCCGTCATCAGGGCCGGCGCAATAGCGGAAGCTGGCCGGAATGGTGATCGTGCCGCGTTTCACATAGCCACCCTTGGCGCAGTCGATCCCCTCGGCCGCCTGTTGCGCCTCTTCGGGGGTGTCGGCCATGGCGATAAAGGCGATCAGCTTGTGGGGCTCCCAGACCTCGGTCCTGTCGGTGATCAGGTCGGTGGTCCAGACATCGACGCGGACCTGGCATTCCGTGCTAAGGCGGCCGGATTCCCCCCAGACCAGATCCCGATAGGCCCGCTTGCCATAGTCCGCCTCCGTGCCCAGTTGCAGCGGGTCGGGCATGGTTTCGATGATGTAAAAATACCGGTCCTGCAGATGGCGGGCCTCTTGTGCCTGTGCCGGAAGGGCAAACGCCAGAAGCAAAAGAAGATATTTCATGGTCTGTCCTATAGTTTGGAGCTGATAATACCCGTATTGAACCCCGCCTTGCGCAATTCGCCGAACAGACGCTGGTGCTCGATTTTCGGGCAACGGTTCATGATGACCTCCAGCCCGGCCTGTCCGGCAAGGGCGGCGGCCTCTTCGTTGATCACGCCGATCTGCATCCAGATGGTGCCCAGCCCGCGCGTGCCAAGGCTTTCGATGGCCTCTTCGACAATCGGGGTGACCTGATCGGAGCGGCGGAAGATATCGACCATATGCACCGGCCCGACATCCGCGGGAATATCGGAAAGCGAGGCGTAAATCTCCTGCCCGAAAAGGGTTTTTCCCGCCTGTCCCGGATTGACCGGCACAATGCGATAGCCCTTCATGTGCAAATAGCGGGCGACGAAATACGAGGGGCGGATTTCCTTCATCGACACCCCGACCATGGCAATGGTCTTGCTGCGGGTCAGAATGTCGCGAAGCTGCGGGTTGGTATAGCTGTGTGTTGTCATGGCGCCAGCCTACGCCCGAATCCGGCACACGAAAAGACCCGTAAACAAAAAAACGCCCGGACGAACCGGGCGCAGTATGGAACGAGGGACAGTGAAATCGAACGGAAGTGTTCCTGTTTCCGCTCTGATATAGATGTGGGGACGGGCGCGCGGCTTTGCTAGGGGTGGTAAGCAGAACGTGAAGTTTGCGCGGAAAGCTGCCGAAAACGGGGGGTTAGGGAATTTTGCCCGTCTGTGGTAGAATGGCCTTTTACCGGAGGCAGCCATGAAACGGCGTGCAATTTTTCTGATTGTATTTCCCCTGTTGCTTTTGCTGTCGCAACAGGCCCTTGCCGGCAGCGGCTGCCCGTCGCGCTATGACCTGAAACAGCTTGGCGCCCTGCCGGATTCCGACGGGGATTACCGCTGCGATTTGCTGGTTGCCTTTACGATCAACACGGGCGCCGGCCCCACCGAGGTGGAAATATATGGCAAGGAAGGGCGCACCAATCCCGAAAGAATTGTGCAGGCAATGCATGATTCAGGCGAAGCGCTGTCCCGTTTTCCCGGATACGGCAGTGTGCCGGTCAAGATCTACCTTTCCAACCGGCCGCTGGCCTATGACTTTGACGGGGACAAATACGATCAGGGGCGCACCAACCTGTCCTCGGAACTGACCGAGGGGGACCGCCCGAGTTGCATCATCGCCATGTTCCGCACCAGCATCGGGCCGGAATTTCCACCGGTTCTGGCGCATGAGTTTTTCCACTGTGTGGAATTTTCCGCTTTTGATAACAAGATGTATTCGCCCGGATCCGCCTGGTGGTCCGAATCCGCAGCCGAGTGGTTCGCCGATCTGGTCTATCCCGGCACCGGGTTTTCCGACGGCTTCGTTGAAGATTTCGACGCAAAATCCCCGACAACATCCCTTGTGGACATGAAATATGAAAACGTGGTGTTCCTGTGGTGGCTGGAACAGAAATACGGCGCGCAAAAGGTGTTCGACCTGATGGCGGCGATGCCGGACGACTATGACAGCACATCCGGGGACGGCGCCCAGGCAGACGCGCTTGCCGCCTTTTTGCCCGAGGGGGATTTTCTGGAATTTGCCGAGGATTACCTCGACCAGACCCTGTTGCAAACCGGCGGCAGGGCTGTGGCTTCCAGCCCCGATCCCGGGACGGTCTATGAAATCGTCGGGGATTCGGCGTTGACGCTCGATGCCCCGCGCTTTGTGGTGTTTCGTGCCACGCTGGCCTTTGGCTGTGGCAACTGGAAAATGATCCCGACGCTCAGGGCCGGTCTTTACGGCGTGGCAAAGAACAACAACGGCATGTGGGAAACGCTGGCCGCGGATCTGGCCCCTGACCGGGAGGGGACATTCGAATACCGGCTGGCCGGGATCGGCAGCGGAGCGGACGGCTTTGCGCTGGATCTGCGCACCGGCAGGGACCGCGCCTTTTACGAAAGCGGACCGGCGGCCTGCCTTGTCGGGGACTGGTCGCTGGTGGCCGGCGGGCTTGGCAAGATACAGGGCGACCTGATCAACGGTATGGACGCGGCGGCCAATGCCGAGATCCCCGATCTGCAGGCGCATCTTGTCCTGAAGGCGGATGGCACCTTCACCCTTGGCCCTGCCACGCGCGGGCATATGGAATCAACGACCTCCAGCGGCACCAGTGCAACCGATTTTGTCCTGCGCTTTACCCGCAGCGGCACATGGGCGGTGCGCCACGGCCATCTGGAGCGCTGCTATGATACCACCGGCCCCGGAGAGGTCGCCTTTACCACCAGACACGCCGACGGCAGCCGCAGTTCCGGACGCGGCGATATGCTGCCCCGCGGCCTGCCGGAGTTTATCGAAACCAAACGCTATTCGTGCGAGGGCAACCGTCTGGAAATCGAATACATGCGGATATTGTTCAAGAAAATCAATCTGGAATACGAGAAATAGCCTGAAATTCCCGTTTCCAGCGGTTGATCGCATACAGCCCGACCGCCCCCGCGTTCGACACGTTGAGCGAGCCGAAATCCCCTGCGAATTCGATTTTCGCAAGGCGGTGGCAGGCCTCTTTGGTGGACTCGCGCAAGCCCGGCCCCTCGGCCCCCATCACCAGTGCCACGGGGACATTGGGCAGGTCGGCCACGGCTTTTTCGATGGACATATCCGCCGTGCCGTCCAGACCGATCAGGAAATAGCCCATTTC
>JALWQC010000362.1 GCA_027080755.1 Paracoccaceae bacterium | reverse complement strand
CTTCTGCTTATGCCGGCTCTACCAGCATACGGCCGCGCATCTCCATGTGGAGGGCGTGGCAGAACCACTGGCAGTAGAACCAGTGAACACCCGGACGGTCCGCGGTGAAGGTGACCGAGGCCGTGGCCTGCGGTGCAACTTCCATGGCGATGCCGTGGTTGCCGATGGTGAAGCCGTGGGTCAGATCGTCCACATCGTCGATGTTGGAGATATAGATCGTCACCTCGTCACCCTCTTTGACCGTGAACTCTTCCATAGAGTAGGTCGGCGCCGAGGACCACATGTAAACGCGGACCTTGTTGCCTTCGCGGATGACTTTGCTGTCTTCGCCCAGAACAACACCGTCGGCCTCGGCCTGTGCGGTGGCATCGGCCCACATCGGGTCGTTTGCCGGCCAGACGCTGACCGGGTTCACAATGTCGCGGCGCACGATGATAGCGTCGTGCGGCTCGGCAAAGGCCGGGCCATCGTGGACCACTTCCAGTTTGCCGTCACGGATGTTGATCAGCTGGTCGTTCTCGGGTTTCAGCGGCCCGACGTTCAGGAACCGGTCCTTGGAGAACTTGTTCAGCGATACCAGCCACTTGCCGTCGGCCTCTTTGGTTTCACCCATAGAGGTGTGGTTGTGGCCCGGCTGATACATCACGTCGGTTTTCTGGATGATCGGGTCTACGTCTTCACCGGCATAGGCACGCACGGCTTTTTCGATGTCCCAATGCACGATCTGGCTGTCGAGGAACAGGGTGGTGTATGCCTCGCCCTTGCCGTTGAACGCGGTGTGGAGGGGACCAAGGCCCAGTTCCGGCTCGGCGACAACAGCGGAGCGCGGCTCGGCACCGTTGAATACGGCCTCGATCTTGTCCCACTCGATCACGGAAACCGTCGGGGACAGCTTGCCGTTGACCATAACGTATTTGCCGTCCGGTGCGGTGTTCACGCCGTGCGGGCTGTTCGGGATCGGGATATAGACGGTGATACCGGTGCCGGCTTCCTTGCGCCCGTCCAGAACCTTCACGCCTTTGTGGACCTCGTATTTGCCGGCCTCGATCGCGGCTTCGATGCGGGCGATGTCAAAGACCACAACGTGGTCCATTTCCGCTTCCATCATACCGGCAAGGTTTGTCGCCTCTTCCGAGTTGTAGGAAGATGACATGGCGTATTTGCCCTGATAATCACAATCGGTGTTATCGAGGTTGCCCGAAACCATCACCTGCCATGCGATTTCCATGGTGTCGCCGTCAACAGCGGTAAAGATGGAAACATAGCCCGGAACGTCGTCCATGTTCGTGCCGTCGTTGATCAGCGGCACACGGTGTTCCCCGTTGGCAAACACATAACCGGTGCGCGGGTATTTCTGCGGGCGCAGGCCGTGGATATCCGAGGCGTTCGGGATCTCGATGATCCGGTCCGGCTTCATCACGTCACAACGGATACGGGCAATACGGGTGTTGGCCTTGTCGTTCATGAACAGATAGCGGCCGTCATAGGTGCCGTCGGTGAAGGACATATGCGGGTGGTGCAAATCGCCGTTTTCGTAGTCATACTTGCCGCGCTTGGCCAGGAATTCCTTGGTTTCCGGCAGCAGATCCTGTGTCAGGATCTTTTTGGATTCGTTGGTAATCCCCCAGCCGGTGGCGGAATCGCGGTTGAATACGGGAATACGCATCAGTTCGCGCATGGAGGGCACACCGAGGATGCGGACCTCGCCTGCCTGGCCCGAGGACCAGAAGCCGTAGTATTCGTCCAGCTCGCCGGGGGCAACACTGACCTCTGCGCCGGACGCCATGGCCGGTGTGGCGGTCATCCCTGTTGCGGCGGCGGCCAGAACGCCAACAGCACCGACAGTGGCCGGACCGGCCAGAACGTCGCGGCGCGTCAGCCCCTCTTTAATCACGCATTTCTCATGCTTATCTTCAGACATAACCGTCTCCTTATTTTGTTTTAGCATTAGGGTGGTTGGTTAACCGGTCCAGAGCAGAGTCGAGGCTGCTCTGGGCCATCTTGGCGCGCCGCTTGTCTTTCTTGACAACAACGGGGCATTTGGAGTGGTCCTGATACAAGACCTGACAATGCAGGCAGGACAGGCACTCGTTCGGGTTGATCTCACCCGTGGGGTGGATCGCCTGCACGAAACATTCATTCGCACAGGTCTGACAGGGGGAGCCGCATTCCTTGTAGCGTTTGAGCCAGTCAAACATGCGCATCCGGCCCGGGATCGCCAGCGCGGCCCCCAGCGGACACAGGTAGCGGCAGTAGAAGCGTTCGACAAACAGTCCGATCCCCAGCAGCACGGTGGCAAACAGGACAAACGGCCAGCCGCGGGCGAATTTCAGGATGATCGCGGTTTTGAACGGCTCTACCTCGGCGTAATGCTCGGCCAGGGACATGGACACCAGCGACACGCCGAACAGCATCAGGAAGATCATGTATTTCACCGGCCAGAGGCGTTCATGCAGCCCCCACGGCAGGGTGAACTGCGGGATCTTGAAGAAACGCCCGATCTGGTTGCTCAGCTCCTGCATGGCGCCGAAAGGACACAGCCAGCCGCAATAGCCGCCACGCCCCCAGAACAGCAGCGTCACTGCCACGGAGACCCACAGGATGAACACCAGCGGATCCATCAGGAAAGCGTCCCAGCTGAACCCGTCCCGCAAAGAAGCCCCCAGCGCCATCAGGTTGACCACCGACAGCTGCGCGTTCTGCGAAAAGCCCAGGAACAGCAGGGTCACCGTCAGAAAGCCCATGCGGAACCAGTAGAAGGCGCGGGCATGGCGGGTGACCTGCATCTGGAAGAAGAAGACGCCGGTCAGAACCGTCAGCATGCCGATCAGCAGCCCGATTTCCAGTTTCTTGCTCTGCCAGATCCGTTTCCACAGCATGGCCCGTGCATCCGTATCGGCCTGCGTCTCGGTCACGGTGTTTTCAGCCGTAGCAGCAGCGGCCGGAGGCGTGACCTTCTTCAGGAAACGCGGCGGCAGGTTATAACCCAGATCATAGGTCAGGAAGGTCTTTTCAACCGGCCCGACGGCGCGCTGCACCAGAAGCTGGACGCGGAACGGCTTGGTCGGGTCAAACCCGGTGTCGGCCGGAATTTTGAACAGATCCATTTCGGTAAAGCTGGGCGCGCCCTCGGCCGCCACAACCCGCAGACGTTTGTGCTGCTTGTCGCGGAAACGCACGGAAACATCGCCCTGCACCAGCTTGATACGGTCGAAAATCCCGCCGCGCACATAGCCCGACCCCTTGAAGGAATACAGCCCGCGACCGGCCAGCAGGATCGCCTGGTCGCCGTCGTCCAGCCAGTTTTCAAGGTTCTGGTATTCGATTTCGCCCAGCAGGTTCAGCCCGATCCCCGGCACGGAAACCAGCGCAAGGTTCAGGTCGATATAGGTCTGGTCGTCGGGGCCTTCCTCGGCATGTTTCAACACACGCGGATCGCCGGTTTCTTCAAAGGCCTTGTTGATCTGCCCCACGTCCAGCGTCAGGCGCCGCACCGTGCCGTCCCCGACCATGGTGTTCCAGTCGAGCGGCTCGCGCAGTTCGGTGTTGACGACATATTGCGGGCCGGAATTGTCCGATTCCGCACTCAGCCCGCCCAGACCCAGCGCCCGCGCCACCTTGATAGAGGCCCGCACAACCGAATCGTCGATGATCATGATGGTCACCGTCGCACCCGAGATGATATCGACATC
>JALWQC010000361.1 GCA_027080755.1 Paracoccaceae bacterium | reverse complement strand
CGCTCTTGCCATGGGCGAACAGTTTGACGCGTTCGATGTTGGAATAGGCATCCACGATACGCCCCGTCACCAGCGATTTCGTTTCCGACATCCGTTCCGAGGCCCGCGCAACCCGCGTGGCGATGCGCTTCACGAACAGCACATAAATCACCAGCCAGATCGCCATCGGCACACCCAGCCGCCAGTCGATCGCCGACAGAACCGCAATCGCGCCCAGAACATAGGTCGTGGCGTACCAGATGCCCTCCAGCGTCATGTAGGTGGAATCCTCCATCGCCGGACCCATCTGCATCACACGGTTGGCCAGCCGGCCGGCGAAATCGTTCTGGAAGAACTCGGACGACTGGCCCAGCAGGTGTTTATGCGCCCGCCAGCGGGCCTGTTCCTGCATGTTGCTGGCCAGTGTCTGTTCCAGAAACAGATGGTTGGAGGTAATAACAAGCGGGCGCAGAAACAGCACGAACAGACCGGCGAGAACCAGCTCCAGCCCATGCTGCGCCCACATGTTTTCCACACCGGCCGCGTTCATCAAATCGATGATACGGCCGGAATAGAAGATCAGCCCGCTTTCCATCAGGGCCGTCAAAACCCCCAGCAAAGCCATCAACGGCAACCATTTGCGGAACGGGTGCAGCTGCGTTTTCATATAGGCCCACAGGTTGGAAGGCGGCGTTTCCGAAGGGAATGGCGCGAAAGGATCAACCAGGTTTTCAAACTTCTTAAACATTGCACCCTCCTACAGGCGAAATTCTTTCAAGGGATACCATCAGACGAAAACCGGGCCAAACGGGAATGCGCAAACGGCGCGGGTGCCGTGGTGTAACAACCAGCGGCAGATCATCAAATTCCCGACGCAGCCAGACAGGCGACAAGGGGCGGGTGTGGTGGCGGTAATCGCCGGTGTAAACAGGGGGTAACATTGGACTGCCCTCCGGGGCAAAAAGGATGAAATGTAAATGAAATCGGGTTGGGTTCCGCGAACCCGCACCAAAGCAGGCTCGTCACATCGCCGAGAAATATCCTGCTTGTGTCATTTACATTCTCCTGTCCAAAATCGGGTCCGGACCCTATAGCGCGCCATTCTGCCGCAGTCACCCCCTTGATTCCCGCTTGCAAACATTTAGAAGCGACTGTGACCTATTTGTAACAGGGTGATCCTATGACAACTGCTGCCATGACAGATGAAAAGGCCCGCGCATCGGCGTGGTTTCGCGACTTGCGCAACCAAATTTGCGATGCTTTCGAGAAACTGGAAGACGAACAGAACACCGGCCCGCATGCCGGTTTGCCCGCCGGCCGGTTCGAGCGCAAGCCAACCAAGCGCGACAACGGCGACGGCACGGATGCCGGTGGCGGCGAAATGTCCGTCATGCGCGGCGGGCGGGTTTTCGAAAAGGTCGGCGTGAATATTTCCACCGTTTACGGCACGCTGGGCGAGGCGGCGCAACGCTCCATGTCCGCGCGCACAGGCATGGACCGCATCGCCGACAACCCGCAATTCTGGGCTGCCGGCATTTCGCTGGTCGCGCATATGCGATCCCCCAAAACCCCCGCCGTCCATATGAACACCCGCATGTTCTGGACTCCGCTCGGGTGGTGGTTCGGCGGCGGGGCCGATCTGAATCCGATGGTGGAAAACCCCGAAGACACCGCCTTTTTCCACGCCCGCCTGCAAGAGGCCTGCGATGCCCACGATCCCGAATATTACCCCCGTTTCAAAGAATGGGCGGACGAGTATTTCATGATCAAACACTGGAACGAGCCGCGCGGTGTCGGGGGGATTTTTTACGATGACCTCAACACCGGCAACTGGGAGGCGGACTTTGCCTTTACCCAGGACGTCGGGCGCGCCTTTCTGAAGGCCTTCGTGCCGGTCACCGAAAAGCACATGTTCGAAAGCTGGACGGACGAAGACCGCGAGGTGCAGCTGATCAAGCGGGGCCGCTATGCGGAATTCAATCTGGTGTATGACCGCGGCACCCAGTTCGGGCTGCAAACCGGCCACAACCCCGAGGCCGTGCTGATGTCCCTGCCGCCGGAATGCAAGTGGCCCTAGGGGGGATTGCCATCCTCGGCTGGGGGTCGCTGATCTGGGACCTCGAAATCCTCGCACCACATACGCGCGGGGACTGGCTGATGGAACGCGGCCCGAAGCTGCCAATGGAGTTCAGCCGCATTTCCCCCAAACGCAAGATGGGGCTGGTGGTCTGTCTGGATCCCGAGCACGGGGTTGACTGCCCCACGCATGTTATCCGCTCGGACAAAACCGCCATCAGCGACGCCATCAACGACCTTGCCGCCCGCGAACGCGCCCCGCTTGACCTGATCGGCGCGGTGCATGGCGATTTGCGCAAGGGGCGGATGCCGCAGGTGTGCGAGCGCGTGGCGGACTGGTGCGCCCAGAACGGCTGGGACGGGGCTGTCTGGACCGATCTGGAGCCGAACTTCCGCGCCCATACGGGAACGGATTTCACATTGGCACGCGGGCTGGAATACCTTAAAACCCTCGAAGGCGAAAATCTGGCCGAGGCCCACGCCTATATCACCAACGCCCCGCAGCAAACCGCAACCCCCATGCGGCACCTTCTGGAAAACGACCCGTGGTGGCAATCGCTGGCATAGGGACAGGGACCGCAACAAAAGGATTTCCCATGCTTCCGGTAATAGAGGCCACAATACCCGTTTTCGCCATTGTCATCCTCGGCTTTGGTCTGCGCAAATCGGGGTTTATTGAATCCGGCTCCTGGGGCGCGGTAGAGGACCTGTGTTTCTACGTCTTTTTCCCCGCCCTTCTGGCAAAAACCATGATCAAGGCGGATCTGGGCAATCTGGATGCCGGCGGGTTTACCCTGACCCTGATTGTCAGCGTCACCATCATAGGGACGAGCCTTCTGGCGCTCTGGCCGCTTATGCGGTCCCTGCTCGGCACCCGACCCAGCCAGTTTACATCCGTCTACCAGACCACAACCCGCTGGCACGGCTTTATCGCGCTGGCGATCGTGATCAACCTTTATGGCGACGAGGGCGCGGCGCTGATTGCCATTATTTTCGCCATTCTGGTGCCGATTTTGCAAATCTCGAATATCATGGTGCTGGCGGCGTTTTCGGAAACCTCGCGGCCGAGCCTTGCCAAAATCCTGCTGCTGGTGCTGAAAAACCCGATTATCTGGGGAATAACCGTTGGCCTGCTGGTGAATTTCGCCGGCGTTACGCCCTGGACTCCGGTCATGTCGATCCTCGATCTGCTGGGGCGTGCGGCGCTGGGGGCGTCGTTGCTGGTGCTCGGGGCGGGGCTAAGCATCAAGGCCGCGCTCAACCCGTCAAAGGAACTGCTGATCGGGGTTATCGGCAAGCTGCTGTTCACGCCTCTGGTGATGATGTCCGTGGCCAGCCTGTTCGGCATCACAGGACTGGAACGCAACGTGCTGCTGATTGCCGCCGCTGTGCCTACGGCGATGAACGGCTATGTTCTGGCGCGGAAAATGGGTGGGGATGCGCCGCTTTATGCAACGATTTCCACGGTGCAAACGGTGTTTTCCTTTGTCACGATCCCGTTGTTCCTGTGGCTAGTGCAGTAGCATCCACACCACCAGAACCACAATAATCGCCGCCATAGTATAGTTGAACAGCCGCAAATGGCGCGGGGATGTCAGCCAGCGTTGCAGATACACCCCGAAGGCTGCCCACCCCGAGGCCGAGGTTATCC
>JALWQC010000360.1 GCA_027080755.1 Paracoccaceae bacterium | reverse complement strand
GTCCAGATCCAGCCGCGCCGGTTTCAGAAACCAGAAATCCGCATCCAGCCCGATCTGGTGGCTGGCATGCCCCGACAGCATCGGCCCGCCACGCGGCTGGCTGATATCCCCGACATACAGCCCCTTCCAGCCTGCCGCCTGCGCCGCCTGCCCCAGACGGGCGATAAAGGCGATCATCTGCGGCTGGCCCCAGTTACGGTTGCGCGACAGGCGCATGGCCTGCCAGCTGGGGCCGGTTTCAGGCAGCTGCACCGCCCCCGCCTGACAGCCCTTTGCATAGGAGCCGATCGGCGCGGGCGCCTGCTGGCTGGGGGTGCGGATATGGCCGAACAGCTGCTTGGCAACCGGTTCGCCTTGCGCCTGCGTGCCCAGCAGGGCAACGGCCAGAAGGGCCCACCATGTCTTCATCTAGTCTTCGCTTTCTCCATCGGGTTTCACCCAGAGCATAAACAGCAAACCAAGCACGAACAACGGGATCAGCGGCAACATGCCCAAACGCTGGCTGTCCGTCATCTGCGTGGCAAAGGCAATGGCCGCCGGTGCCAGAAACGCCGTCGCCTTGCCCGACAAGGCATAGAGTCCGAACGCCTCGGTCATGCGGTCCTTGCGGGACTGGCGCACCATCATCGTGCGCGAGGCCGCCTGCAGCGCCCCTCCGGCCCCGCCAATGGCCGCGCCACAAATATAGAACACGATATCGGGCAGGCTGGAATCCGGGTCAACGGGCATGAACACCACCATCTCGCGCGAGGTAGTGACAATGACCGAGACCACAACAATCAGGATCACAACCGTCCAGACAATCACCGGCTTCGGCCCCCATCTGCGATCCGCAAACCCGCCGATCCAGGCAAAAACCGCGCCGGCAAAGGCGGCGACAATGCCGAACACCCCGATTTCCGTGATCGACCATCCCAGCACACCGGCCGCGTAAATCCCGCCAAAGCCGAACAACCCGTTCAGCGCATCCCGATACAGCATCGAAGACCCCAGATAGGCCGTCAGGCTGATCCGTTCCGGCAGGCTTTTGAGGGTGTGCCACAGCTCCTGCAAGCCCCGGACAACCGCGCCCTTGCTGGCCGCCTTGCGTTTTACATCCGGCACCCACAGGAAAAACGGCACCATGAAAACCGCATACCAGATCGCCGTCAGCGGCCCGACGGATCGCGTCCCCTCGCGCGTGGCGGGATCCAGACCGAACAGCGGCGGATTGCCCAGCAGGGTCACGCCTTCCTCGTTCTCGGCCAGAAACAGCAGCATGACCAGCAGCGCGACAATCCCGCCCCAATAGCCGAACGCCCAGCCGGAACCGGAAATCCGCCCGACTTCTCCCTTGCCCCCAAGGTCGGGCAGGATGGCATGGCTGAAGATCGTGGCGAATGCCAGCCCGGTCATGCCCACCCCGAAGGCCACCAGAATCCAGAACGGATCGCGCATGCCCGGCACCGCCCACCACAGGGCAAAAGCCCCGGCCACATACATCACCGAAAACACCCAGATCCACGGTTTGCGCGGGCCCGAGCTGTCGGCAATCGCGCCCAGCACCGGCGCCAGCAGCGCAATCACCAGCCCGACAGCGGACAGCATATAGCCCCACTGCGCCTGCCCCTCGGCCCCGTTGCCGATCACCGCCGAGGTGAAATACGGCCCGAACACAAACGTCAGCAACAACGTGTTGTATGGCTGGCTGGCCCAGTCGAAGAACATCCAGCCCCAGATACCTTTTTTCGTTACGCGATCCCGCATTTTACCCTCGTCCTGTTGTTTGGGACGATAA
Organism: Paracoccaceae bacterium; assembly: GCA_027080755.1. Taxonomy (GTDB): domain Bacteria; phylum Pseudomonadota; class Alphaproteobacteria; order Rhodobacterales; family Rhodobacteraceae; genus NORP23. Next base: position 1,954 of record JALWQC010000360.1, on the reverse strand, counting down.
AACTAGACCGGCGGGGTATTGGCAAGCAAAAGCGTGTTACAACAGGAAATTTGCCGGAAATCCGGCCGCCGGCCCCTGTTTGCCGAAATATTCCGGCCGCTGGTCACCACAAACGAACCCCTCGGCCATCGTATCGGCCACCTCGCGCGCCAGTGCATTGGCATTCTTGTTGGCCAGCGCATCGACATAGCCGACATGGCAGGAAATCCGCCCGGCCTCGGGGGCGTCGGGCTGGGCGACGGTGGAAATGACCAGAACCTGCCCCTCGACCTCTTTATCCTGCGCCTCGTCATAGGTATCCACAAACCAGCGCAGGATTGTGGCATAGGGCTTGCCGTCCTTCAGGCGCCACTCCACCACATGGTTGATGTGGTTGAACTCCCCGAACCCGTCGCTAAAGGCCTCGGGGTCGGCAACCGGCCCGAAGCTGACGAACTGGCGCAAATCGCTTTCGGCCAGATAGACCGGATAGCCGGGCAACCCCTCGCATTTCGCCCAGCCCCCCGTGGCGACATCCTCGTCCCCGCCGTTGGCCGTCCAGACGCAGGTCTTGTCAAAATCGATCTTTGTATACACGCTCTGGACATCCTGAGCGGCGGCAGGACCGGCCAGCAGGGCAGCCAGTAGAAAAACGGATTTTTGCATGGGAACCTCCTGTTTGCATCCAGACTACCACAGTTTTCACCCCGCGCAACTGGACAGGAAGGGGGCGCTATGCTTAGTGGGCGCATGGATATGCCGTGGAAAATCACGCCCGGGGGGCTGCTGGTCACCCTGCGTCTGACCCCGAAAGGCGGGCGGGACCGGCTGGAAGGCGTGGTGCTGGACAGCGACGAACGCCCCGCCCTGAAGGCCCGCGTATCGGCCCCGCCGGTGGACGGGGCGGCCAACAAGGCGCTGGTGAAACTGCTGGCAAAATCCCTTGGCGTGCCGAAATCCGCCGTTACCTTCCACAGCGGCGAGACCGCGCGCATCAAACGGATTCTGGTCGCGGGCGACGGGGCGGAGCTGGCGGAAAAACTGCGCGAAAAAATTTCCTGAATTTCGCCGGATTTTTTCCGGATTTCGCCCCCGCCCCCCTTGACCACACCCAGCGCGGGCTTACCTGCTGCACAGCAACATATGCTGTTTTTTGAATTTAACGAAAAGGATGCTCCGGTATGGACTGGACAACAACAATGCGCGACATCAAACGCGACCTGAAAGACCTGCGCCCGACAATCACGGAAACCCACAAGGCCTTTGCCGATCTGGCCCGTTCCGCGACCAAACCCGGGGCGCTGGAAACCAAGCACAAGGAACTGATCGCCGTAGGCATCGCCATTTCCGAGCAATGCGCCGAGTGCATCGGCTTTCACGTCCAGTCCGCCATGATCGCCGGCGCCACGCGCGAGGAAATCTCGGAGACCGTCGGCATGGCGATCTATATGGGCGGCGGTCCGGCCCTGATGTATGGCGCCAAGGCCCTTGCCGCCTATGACCATTTCGCGGCGCAAAAAGCCGCCTGATATTTTCCCCGCCGGTTGCATGGCCGGCGGGGAAATTACCACTGGCCCCCGGCGCAGAAGCCTGTAAACTCTGCCCGATTTTTACAGGAGGAAAACCCATGCCCGGACTTTTACCAGACGTAGACCCCGACGGCTTGCTGGAATTCTCGGTGGTGTTCACCGACCGCTCGCTCAACCATATGTCCGCCGCCTTCCAGCAGGTGATGCGCGATATTTCCGAAACGCTGAAGGGGGTCTATAACGCCCGTTCTGTCGCCGTCGTCCCGGGGGGCGGCACCTATGGCATGGAAAGCGTCGCCCGCCAGTTTGCCACCGACAAACGCGCGCTGATGATCCGCAACGGCTGGTTTTCCTATCGCTGGACGCAGATTTTCGACATGGGGCATATTCCCTCCGAACATACGGTGCTAAAGGCGCGCCAGACCGGCAACGCCCCCACCGCCCCC
>JALWQC010000359.1 GCA_027080755.1 Paracoccaceae bacterium | reverse complement strand
CGGCACCACCCGCGCGCAGGGCCGCCGCCGTCGCCAGCCCCGAGCGCCCCAGCCCCAGCACCCCGACCTTCCGGCCGGCATATCCCGCAACCGCAATCACCGGATTTTCAGCGTAGCAAGGCCGATCAGGGCCAGAATAAGCGAGATAATCCAGAAACGGATCACAATCTGGCTTTCACCCCAGCCACGCTTCTCGAAATGGTGATGCATCGGGGCCATCAGGAACACCCGCTTGCCGGTTTTCTTGTAATACAGCACCTGGATGATCACGCTCATCGCCTCGGCCACGAACAGGCCGCCGATGATTGCCAGCACGATTTCATGCTTGGTCGCAACCGCAATCGCCCCCAGCGCGCCGCCAAGCGCCAGCGATCCCGTATCCCCCATGAACACGGCTGCCGGCGGGGCGTTATACCACAAAAAGCCAAGCCCGCCGCCGATCAGCGCCGCCACGAAAATCGTCAGCTCCCCCGTGCCGGCCACATAGGAGACCTCCAGATATTCGGTGAAATCCGTGCGCCCGATCAGATAGGCGATAATCCCGAAAGACCCCGCCGCGATCATCACCGGCATGATCGCCAGCCCGTCCAGCCCGTCGGTAAAATTCACCGCATTGGCCGCCCCGACGATCACGATCATCGCAAAGGGCACATAGAGATAGCCCAGATTCAGCATCGCGTCCTTGAACAGCGGAAAGGCCAGATAGCCCGACAATTCCGGTGCCTGCATCTGCATCGTCCAGATACCGGCCACAGCCGCAACGCCAAAGCCAAGCAGCAGCCGGATTTTGCCCGACACCCCCTTGGAGTTCTGCTTGGCCACCTTCAGGTAATCATCGGCAAACCCGATCAGCCCGAAACTGTAGGTCACAAACAGCACCATCCAGACGTATCCGTTATCAAGCCGCGCCCACAGCAGCGTTGACACCAGAATAGCGCCCAAAATCAGCACCCCGCCCATGGTCGGCGTTCCGGCCTTGGCCAGAATATGGCTTTCGGGTCCATCCTCGCGAATCGGCTGACCCTTGCCCTGTTTACGCCGCAACAGGTTAATAAGAGGTTGACCGAACATGAAACCGAAGATCAGCGCCGTAAAAAACGCCCCGCCGGATCGAAAGGTGATATACCTGAACAGGTTGAAAAAATCGCCGCCGTCAGAAAGTTCGGTCAGGTAATAAAGCATTAAGACTCTCCGGTTATATCTAGCGCACGGGCATCGCCCAAATCTTTGATCGCGTCAACAATTAACCCCACTTTTGCACCAAGGGAGCCTTTAACCATCACAATATCCGCCATTTCCGGCAAATCCGCCACCCGTGGCAGCAATTCAGCCGCCGTTTCCACCCATTGCCCGCGTTTTTCGGGGGGCAGCGCGTCGTAGAAGTTGCGCATCAGGGGGCCGACACAATGGAAGGTGTCGATCACATCAACCGCCGGATGGCCGGCCAGCTCCGCATGCAGGGCGCGTTCCTGTTGGCCCAGCTCCAGCATGTCGCCAAGCACCGCCAGCTTGCGCCCCGGGCTGTTGGCCAGGGCCTCCAGTGCCACGCTCATCGACAGCGGGTTGGCATTATAGCTGTCGTCGATCAGGGTCAGGCCGCCAATGGCCCAGCGTTCGCCACGCCCCGCCGGCGGATGCCAGTTTTCAAGCGCCGCAGCCGCACGTTTTACATCCGCCCCCGCCGCCCTGACAGCGCCCAGAACCGCCAGCGCATTCAGGGCAAAATGCCGCCCCGCGCCACCGATACAAAATTCCAGCGGCCCCTCCGGCATTTCCGCCTGCACGTCGGTAAACCCGTCCCCGACCCGGGCAGAAAGCAGGCGCAGGGCATTGCCGTCCCCGCCCCCGAATTGCAGAACCTCCACCCCTTCGGCCTGTGCGAGTCGGCGCAGCAGGTCGGCCATTTCGCCATCCCCGTTCAGCACCGCCGTGCCCGTCATCCCCCGAACAATCGCCGCTTTTTCCGCCGCGATCCCCGCAAGGCTGTCAAAGGCCGCCATATGTACCGGCGCGACATTGGTTATGATCGCCACATCGGGGCGCGCCAGAGCGGACAAGGGGGCAATTTCGCCGGGGTGGTTCATGCCGATCTCTATCACGGCGAAATCGGTGTTGCGCGGCATGCGCGCCAGCGTCAACGGCACCCCCCACTGGTTGTTGAAACTTTTCTCGGCCGCATGCACCCTGCCCTGATCGCGCAAGGCCACCCGCAGCATTTCCTTTGTGCCGGTTTTGCCGACCGATCCGGTAACGGCAATCACCTTTTGCGCCCGCCCCCGGGCCGCGCGGGCCATATCCTCAAGCGCGCGCAGGACGTCCTTGACCAACAACAGGGGCGCGTTTTCCAAGCCCTCGGGGATGCGCGAAACCAGCGCCGCGGCCGCCCCTTTTTCCAGCGCCTGCGCCACGAAATCATGGCCGTCCCGCGCCGCCTGCAGCGCCACGAACAAATCCCCCGCCTGCAAACTGCGCGTATCGATGGACACGCCCGTTGCCACCCAGTCCCCGTGCGACTCGCCGCCGGTAGCGGCGGCAGCGGTGGAGGCGGTCCAAAGGGTCATGCGCCGGCCTCTTCCAGCGCGGCAACGCTGACGCTGGCGACCTCGGCATCATTGAAGTCCAGAATATCGTTGCCCACAATCTGCCCCGTTTCGTGCCCCTTGCCGGCAATCAGCAGCGCGTCGCCGGGTTTGAGCGCGTCAATCGCTGTCAGGATAGCCGTGGCCCGATCCCCGATTTCATTGGCCTGCGGGCAGGCCGTCAGGATCGCGGCGCGGATGTCGCCCGGAGATTCCGAGCGCGGATTGTCGTCGGTCACAAACAGCACATCGGCATTTTCGCGCGCCGCCTGCCCCATCAACGGCCGCTTGCCACGGTCACGGTCCCCGCCGGCCCCGAACACCACCAGCAGCCGCCCCATGACATGCGGGCGCATGGCCTGAAGCGCGGTTTCCAGCGCGTCGGGGGTGTGGGCGTAATCGACAAAAACCGGCGCCCCGTTTTTGCGCCGCGCCACCAGCTCCATGCGGCCGCGCACCGTCTGCATTCGGGGCAGAGCCTTGAAAACCGCGCCGGCATCCGCCCCTGCAGCAATCGCCAGCCCTGCGGCCAGAAGCACGTTGTCGGCCTGAAACCCCCCGATCAGGTTCAGCGGCAACAAATGGCTTTCCCCTTGATATTCCACCAGAACATCCAGCCCGTCGGGGCGGTACCGCATGTTGGCAATCCGTAAATCGGCCGCACCGCGCCCGACCGCCAGCACAGGACGCTGGCCGGACAGACCGGCGGCCAGAGCCGCGCCGTGTTCGTCGTCGATATTGATCACTGCCGGCTTTCCGGCCGGCAAAACCCGATGGAAAAGACCGGATTTCGCGGCAAAATAGGCGTCAAAATCCTTGTGGTAGTCCAGATGGTCGCGGCTAAGGTTCGTGAAACCGGCGGCGGCAAGGCGCACTCCGTCAAGGCGGCGCTGGTCCAGCCCGTGGGACGAGGCCTCCATCGCGGCGTGGGTCACACCATCGGCGGCCAGTTCGGCCAGAAGTTTATGCAGGGTGATCGGCTCGGGGGTGGTCTGGGCCAGCGGGGCGCTTACGGCCCCCTCGACACCGGCGGTGCCGAAATTGACCGCGCGCAGGCCCAGCGCTTCCCAGATCTGGCGGGTAAAACTGGCGACCGAGGTTTTGCCGTTCGTCCCCGTCACCGCCACCATGACATCGGGCTGCGCGCCAAACCATGCCGCA
>JALWQC010000358.1 GCA_027080755.1 Paracoccaceae bacterium | reverse complement strand
GGATTTATGCCTATAACCGCGTGGGTTCTGCCGGCGGGCTGACGATTACGGGCGGGGCGGGCAAGATTTCCGGCCGGAGCGGTATCAATGCTTCCAATCGCGGCGCGGGGGATCTGGTTATCAGTGCGACCGGCGCTGGCGGGGTTGAAGGCATCGGCTGGAGCGGGATTTATGCCTATAACTCCGGCGCTTCAAACGGAAGTTTGATCGTAACCAGCGGCGACGGTGATGTTACGGGCAAGTTCCACGGAGTTTATGCCCGCAATTATGGCGATGGCGGGCTGTCTGTGACGACTGGCGACGGGGCTGTTTCGGGCGGGATGATCAGCGGAGTTTATGCCCGTAACGGGTTCACATCCACCGGCGGGCTGACGATTACGGGCGGGGCTGGCAAGATCAGCGGCGCTACCGGTATCAATGTCCGTAACCGTGGTGACGGCAATCTGGTGGTTGATGCTACCGGCGCCGGCGGGGTCGAGGGGACCAGCGGGAACGGGATCCGTGCCAATAATTTTGCTGATTCCACCGGATATCTGCATGTCACGACCGGTGACGGGGATATTTCCGGCACGCTGGCGGCTGTTCTGGCCACCAATAGCGGCGCGGGCGATGTTGTTGTCACAACCGGTGACGGGGCTGTGACGGGGGGCGGGGCCTTTTTCGCGGTGGATATTCTGAATGGCAGCACTGGCGGGGATGCAAAGTTTTACGGCGGTAGCGGGGCTATCACCGGGGGCGGGGGCATCAGTGTCAATAATACAGCTGCGTCCGGCAGCACCGAGGTGCAGACCGGGGGCGCGGTTTCCGGTCTGGCCGGAAACGGTATCAATGTGCAAAGCTTCGGTGGAGATGTAACCGTCACCACCGGCACGGGAGAGGTCCTCGGGGCGTTCAGCGGTATCAATGTGCGGGGCGTGGGCAGCGGATCGGTTTTTGTAACCGCAGGGTCCACGGATTCCGGTGTGTTCGGGATCAACAGCTATGGTATCGAGACGCTTCAGACGGGGGCGGCCGGCTCTACCGTGATTACGGTGGATGCGGGGGTTGTCGTCAAGGGCGGCGGGGCAGGGATTTCTGCCACGAGCGCGGGCGGAGGGGCCATTGTTATCGATAACAACGGCCATGTTTCCAACTATTCCAACGATGACGGCGATCTGGCGATCAGGGCCACCGGCGGGGTGACGACGATCAACAACACCGGCATGAATTCCATTGTCGGGCGGCTGGATCTGACGGACAGCAATGACGTTGTGAACAATTCCGGCCTGTGGCTGACCGAAGGGGCCACGCTTTTCCGTGGCGGGGCCGATGTTCTGAACAACACCGGATATGTCGTGACGGCCAATGAAACGGATGTTTCCGAAAGCGCGACGTTCAATTCCCTGGAGACCTTCAACAACGCCAATATTCTGTCGCTGGTGGACGAGACCTTTGAAAACGGTGCGACGAATTTCGACAGGCTGACGGTCAGCGGGGACTTTAACGGGCAGGCCGGCAGTGTTCTGCAGCTGGATGCCTATCTGGGTGGTCCGGGTTCGGGCGGGGATATGCTGGTTGTTAACGGCAGCACCGCCGGCAATACGCTGATACGGGTGAATAATACCAACAGCGGCTACGGGCAGCTGGATTTCACCGGTATTGTGCTGGTGGATGTCAATGATGCGCCGGGGGCTTCCGATGCGACGCACTTTGCGCTGGATGGCGGGCCGATCGACCGGGGGCTGGTGCGCTATGATCTGGTGTTTGACGCGGCGACGAATGAACACCGTCTGCTCGGCATTCCGGATCAGGAAGTGTTCGAGCTGTCCTCTTTTGTCAGCAGCGGCGCGGGGGCGTGGCATTCCGGCACGGCCATGTGGATGCAGCATAGTGGCGGGGCGGCCGGTCGCGGGCTGTGGGCCGATGTGCAGGCGCAAAGCGCAAGCTACAGTGTTTTGCAGGACTACACCTTGCCGGACAACACGACGACCACCTATGACGTGTCCTTTGGCCAGTCGTCGCAGACGGCGCTTGTGGGGGGGAATTTCGTGATCCCTGCGGGCTCGGGCGCGATTGTTCTGGGGGCGATGGGGGGCTATGTCAGCAGCACGACCGGCTTTGCCAACAGCCCGACCAGCGGCAAGCTGACCGGCTTTACCTACGGGATCAACCTTGGTTACAGCAACGACCGGTTCCGTATCGATGCGGCCGTCAAGCGGGACGATCTGGTGCTGGAATATACGGCGCCGACGCTTGATCCCTTTGGTAACGGGGAGGCCACGACAAGCGTGGTAACGACCGGTGCCAATCTGGAGATGGGCTATGTTGTCTATACCTCCGGGGCCATGACGCTGGAGGCCGTCGCCGCCGCGCAATACAGCCGTACCGAAGTGGGCGACTGGGCCTTGCAGGGCACGGGGATCACGCAGGGCGGCACCAGCCTGCTGGGCGGGATCGGCTTCAATGTCACCGGCAACCGGACAATCGGCGCGGGCTTCACCCCGAGCGTGTCTGTCATGCTCTGGAATGAATTCGAGGGGCAGAACACCTCGATCGTCAGCTCGGGCGGGACAACGGTGACAAGCGTGCATGACACGGGCGGCCTGTCCGGCGAGATCAGCGCCAAGCTGGACTTCGGCGGGGAAAGCGGCTGGAACGGCTATGTCGGCGGCTCGGCCCGCTTTGGCGCCGGCCAGACGAGCCTTGCGGCCAACCTCGGGTTCGGGGTGACGTTCTAGGGCATTGCGCCTAGCGATAGAATTCCCCGCGCAGGGTGCGGGGGATTTTTCGCGGGACGGGCAGGGGGGTTTTGGCCAGCAGGGCCAGCGGATCCTTGTGCAGGTTGAACAGGTCGAAAAGCCACTGGTCGTCGCGGGCATACTGCGGGTGCCCCCGGCCGAGGGCCATGCACAGGGTGGATTGCGCGTCCGGCAGGTAAAAGCGGCCGGTGTCGTGATCCTGCGTCACCCGTTGTTGCCAGAGGGCGGGGATGTGGTCCGGTGCATAGGCAAACAGCGGGCCGACGGCGGACAGTTTCAGCGCGCCGGTGCCTTTGGACAGGCGGGTGAAGACCGGGCCGGCGGGGGCCTCGGGCGTGGTGTATTCCCGCTGCCAGCCCGCCTGCGCCAGCAGGTGCAGCGCGGTAGATCGGGCGTTTTCCGGCACGGTGATTTCCACCAGATCGGCGCTCTGGGCGGGCAGAAGGCCGGGGCGCACGAACCATTGCGCCGCGCCGGTCAGCACCCAGCCGATACCGAAATCGTCCAGCATATCCAGCGCCGGCCGCACGGTTTTCAGGTTCAGGCTGCCGCGCACCCAGAGTTGCCGTTTCAGGCCGGCAATGCGGCTGTCGGCGGTGGCGGGGATGTCCAGATCGGGGAAACGGGTGCGCAGATGCACCAGCAGGCGGTGTTCAGGATAGCGGACATCGTCCAGATCGAAGGTGGTGAACCAGCTTTCGGCCAGCCGGCGGGCCTTGGCGGGGTCACGGTGGAGACCGGCGCGCAGCAACTGGCGTTGTCGCGGGGAATCCCACGGGGTCAGGCGGCCAAGGATCATCCCCCGTTTTCCTTTCGCCGCCGCAGCGCCCGCAGGACGGTTTCCATATACCCCCTGTCCTGTTCCGCGCTGCGCCCCCATGCCAGACTGCCCCTGTGGATGCGCCGTTGTGTCAGGGGGTCCTCCATGACATCCATGCGCAGCCCCAGATCCCGCGCCCGCGCCAGCCAGTCCACCATTTCCCCGCGATAGCCGGGCATGTCCTCTAT
>JALWQC010000357.1 GCA_027080755.1 Paracoccaceae bacterium | reverse complement strand
TGGCCGGAAACAGCAAGGTCGGCAGCCAGTAGGCCGGCAGGCGAAACAGCTCTTTCAGGCGCAAAAGGATAACGGTGGAATACAGGCCGGCCATCAGGACACCTCCTTTTCCGACAATTCGTCAATGGCTTGTTCAAGCGAGGCGGCGCGGATCTCCAGATCGTGGAAATCCACCCCGCTGGCCACCAGCGAGCGCACCAGCGCATCCGCATCCGCCGTGATGACCGTATAGCACCCGTCTTTTTCGCTCAGGCTGATGACGGGGGATATTTGCGGGCATTCCGGCGCCTTGAAATGCACGGTTTTATGTCCCAGCTGCGCGCGGATATCGGCAACGCTGCCCTCTATCTGGATTTTACCGTGGTTTATCAGACAGATCCGGTCGGCGATGCCCTCTATTTCTTCAAGGTGATGGGTCGTGACCAGAAGCGTGCCGCCGGCGTCGCGGAAGCGGCGGGCGAAGGCCCAGAACCCCTTGCGTGCGGTGCTGTCCAGCCCGCTGGTCGGTTCATCCAGAAATACCAGTTTTCCGTTGCCGGCAAAGGCCAGCGCCAGTCCCAGACGGCGCCGCTGCCCGCCGGACAGGCCGCCGGTAAAGCGGTTTTTCAAAGGTTCCAGCCCGAAGTTTTCCAGCAGTTCCGCCATCGAACGCGGGGCGGGGTAATGTTTGCGCACCATATCGAGGATCTCCCGCACCCGCAGGTTCGGGGGGAAATCGCTGTCCTGCGCGGTGTAGCCGGTTATCAGGCGAGCCGCGCGGCTTTTGGGGGCGTGGCCGAATATCTCGACCGTGCCGGCATCGGGGGTGGACAGCCCCAGCATCATGTTGATCGTTGTCGATTTGCCGGCCCCGTTGGGACCAAGCAGGCAAAAGGCCTGTCCTTGTTGCACGCTCAGATCAATGCCGCGCACGGCGTGAACCTTGCCGAAACGCTTGTCCAAACCACGCAGGGAAATAGCAGGGGGCATAAAAATCTCCTTCAATATATGGCCGAGCTTACCCCCCTGGCGTAATAGTAGCAATTAATAACTGTATTCCTGATACACCCGTTTGATATCCCCGCCCCATTCGCAGCGATACAGCCGTTCCAGTTTTTTCGCCGGGCAATAGCCGCGATCGACGATTTCTTCCAGCGCGTTCAGGAAATGGGTTTCGTCCGGAATCAGGCCGCCGACACCGGGGCGGGCGCGGGCTTTCAGGCCCTCGCGGGAAATGGAGATCAGTTCGCGGGCGATGTCCAGCACCTCGCGGCCGCGGAATTTGGCCGCCAGTCCGAATTTCGCCACATCAAGGCGCAACTGGTCCCGTTCTGCCTGCGTCCAGTCCTTGCAGATATCCCAGGCCGCATCGAGGGACGGCTGGTGATAGGTCAGCCCGACCCAGAACGCCGGCAGCGCGCAAATCTTGCGCCAGGGGCCGCCGTCGGCGCCGCGCATTTCCAGATATTGCTTGATCCGCGCCTCGGGAAAGAGGGTGGTCAGATGGTCGGCCCAGTCGGACAGGGTCGGTTTTTCGCCGGGCAAGGCGGGCAGTTCACCCTTCAGGAAATCGCGGAAAGACATGCCCAGCGCGTCGATATATTTGCCGTCGCGATAGACAAAATACATCGGCACATCCAGCGCGTATTGCACCCAGGATTCAAACCCGAACCCCTCGTCAAAAACAAAGGCCGGAATGCCGGTGCGGGCGGGGTCCGTGTCCTGCCAGATGCGCGCGCGCCAGCTTTGATAGCCCGTCAGGCGCCCCTCGAAAAACGGAGAGTTGGCAAAAAGCGCCGTGGCAACCGGTTGCAGGGCCAGCCCGACGCGCAGTTTTTGCGCCATATCGGCCTCGGATGCGAAATCGAGGTTCACCTGAATGGTCGTGGTGCGATACATCATCTGCGTGCCGTGGGAGCCGACCTCGCCCATGTATTTCGTCATCAGCTTGTAGCGCCCCTTGGGCATCTGCGGCATCTGCTCGGCCGTCCATTCCGGCGCTGCGCCCATGCCGAAGAAGCCCGCGCCGATGCGGTCGGCGATCTGTTTGACCTCGCGCAGGTGTTCGTTGGTTTCGTCGCAGGTCTGGTGGATATTGTCGAGCGGCGCCCCCGACAGTTCCAGCTGCCCCCCCGGTTCCAGCGAGACATTCGCGCCGTCCTTTTCCAGCCCGATCAGCTTGCCGGCCTCGGTCACGGGGGACCAGCCGAATTCGTCGCGCAGCCCTTCCAGCATGGCCAGAATGGAACGCTCCCCTTCATAGGGCAGCGGCAGGAGCGTGTCCTTGCAATAGCCGAATTTCTCGTGCTCGGTGCCGATGCGCCACTGGTCCTTGGGCTTGCAGCCGTCGGCCAGATACTGGGCCAGCTCGGCGTGGTGCTCGATCAGGCCGCCGCCGGATTGGGGTATGGACATGGGGTCTCCTGCTCGGTTGTTTCTGTTTTGACTTAGGGGGGATTTTTGCCCTGCGCAAGGCGGGGTGTAAAATATTATGAACCCCGTCGCCAGATTGTGAATATCTTCTGTTCCCGGGAATCCATCACCCGCACGATCTTGTCATAGGTCAGGCCGGGCAAGGCGGCGAAGGCTTCTATCAGCTCGTCGGCGCCCTCGGCATAAACCGGAATGACGAGCGAGCCGTTACTGTCCCACAGGATCCAGTTGCGGTCCCCCAGATCGTTGGGCAGGGTCGAAAGTTGCAGCCGCATCAGGGTTTCAAGGTCGCTTTCCCCGCCCCGGTCATCGGGGGAAAAATAGGTGACCAGCCGTTCGCGGACCTCTACGATCCCCGGGCCGGCCACCGCGTGGCGCAGGCGCGCGCGCAGGAAGGCGATATAGAGCAACCCGCCCACGGCGCTGACGAACAGCAGGCCGATGGCGCCGGAAATCAGGCTGGACTGCACATAGGCGCGCCACAGGAACCACAGGGAAAAGCCGAACAGCACGGCAATCAGGGCCGGCTCGCGCCAGCGTTTCAGGGTTTCGAGGGCTTCGGGGCGGAACATCGGCAGGTCCTTCAGGCAAATATCGTCATAGTGTAGGCGCCAATTTCGCGAAAGCCAATGGCCCGATAGGCCCGTATCGCCGCAGGATTGGAGGCAAACAGAATCGCCCGTTCCACCCCGTTTTTGCGCGCCTCTTCCAGATGCAGCGCCACGGCCAGACGGGCATAGCCACGGCCGCGAAAATCCGGCGGCGTATAGACCCCGCCGATCTGCACCGTATCGGGCATCGCCGCGTTGAAAGAGGTCTTGGCCACCGCCTTGCCCTTGTGGACCAGCAGCCGCAGGTTGCCGTGTTTCAGGCTGGACAGGACATCCTTTTTGACAACCGCACGCGTGTCTTCCCCCGCCGTTTTCAGGCCGGTTTCCACCATATAGTCATAGGTCCACTCCAGCAGGCGCGGCAGGTCCACCCCGCAGGCCTTGCGCAGGCGGGCGCCCTTGAGGGGCGGGATTTCCAGGTCGGACAGGGGCAGGGAAAACAGGGTTTCGGCCTCGTCCAGAACGGTTTCGCGCGGGGGCAGGCCGAAGGCCGCGCGCATTTCGCCAACCATTGTGCTTTCGCCCAGAAAGCCGGCGATTTCCACATCCCCCAGCGCGGATTTCATATGCGCGGCGATATCGGCAATCCCCTCGTCCGCCTGCACCATCAACATGCCGCTATTGGAGATCGCCCCGACCCCGACAATCTGCGCCCCCCGTTCGCGCAGGAAATAGCGCATGGCGTGTTTGTGGTCGCTCTGCCCGATCCCGTGGTTTTGCAGGTTGGCGCGCATAAACATCGTCGTA
>JALWQC010000356.1 GCA_027080755.1 Paracoccaceae bacterium | reverse complement strand
TTGGGCAGATACAGCCCGCACACCCGCACGGTGTTTATCGTCGCCTCTATCCAGCGGGCCTGTTCGTCCGCCTCGTCGCCGGGCAGGCCACGGGTGACATCCTCTATCGGGAACTTCGACAGAATCGCCACCCCGTTGAACGACTTCTGGCCGTGGGTTTCGACGTTATATCCCAGATCCTCTATCGGTTCGCGGGGGAAATTTGCGTCAACCGACTTGATTTCCTGCAACAACACGACATCGGGCGCGGCCTCCTGCAGCCAGTCCAGCAGGTTGGGCAGGCGGGCCTTGATCCCGTTGATATTGAACGAGGCGATTTTCACGGGCTGCTTCCTTTTGTTTGTCAGCCCCTTTGATAAAGGCTAGGAAAGGAATTGGAAACCTTTGAGTGATACCCGGGGACATATGGCGCAGGAACAGACATTCATCCGAGTCTTTGGCGAACGCAACACCGGCACGCAGGCCATCACGCGGATGCTGACGGCCCAGCCCGGCGTGCTGCCCGACATCACCCAAACCACCCGCGCCGACCAGTTGCCGCAATACCGCGATATTCTGGAACAGGTGGAACAGCATATCCCAAAACCCTGGCAGATCCTGTATCGCGATGCGGTTTTCGACATGTCCTTTGCCGCCGCCAGCCCGACACATATGTGGAAACATTCGCCCCTTGCACCGCATCCGGCCTTTGTTGCGGAAAAGGTGCATGTGGTCTGTTGTGTGCGCAACCCCTATTCCTGGGCGATTTCGATGGCGCAGCACCCCTATCACAAACGCGGCCCGCTGCCCGATACGCTGGTCGATTTCCTGAAACGGCCCTGGATGACACTGGCGCGCGACCATATGGATCCGGTCCTGCGATCCCCGCTGGAGCTGTGGAACCACAAGAACCGCTCCTATCTGGATTTCGTGCAGAACCCCCAAGGGGTGCCGGCGGCACTGGTCACATTCGAGGATTTCGTCGCCGACCCGCCCGCCACCGTCACAAGGGTTCTGAACGGTTTTTCCGTGCCGGTCGGGGATGTGCAGCCCCTGCCCCGATCCACCAAACAGGACAGCCGCACAGCGGCGGAAATCGCGGCCTATTACGCGCACGAAGGCTGGAGGGAATGGCTGACGCGCGACGTGGTGCAGCATATCAACGACACCATAGACCACAGGCTGGCGGCAGATCTGGGCTATACCCGCCTTGATCCGGCGGACTTCCCCGAAGACCTGCCCCCGCACATGCAGGAAGAGATGCGTCTGTGGCGCAAGCGCAAACAAATGCGCCAGGCCGCCGCCGCTACATAGAAAAGCTGGTGCCGCAGCCGCAGCTGGAGGTTGCGTTGGGGTTGTCTATGGCAAATTTCGCGCCGATCAGTTCCTCGGTGAAATCGATAACGGCGTTGGACAGAAACGGCAGGGACACCGGATCGACCAGCACCCTGACCCCGTCCTGTTCGATCACAAGATCGTCGTCTTTGGGGTCGTCCAGCTCTATTTCATACTGGAAGCCGGAACAGCCGCCGCCACTGACGGCCACACGCAAACAGCCCGGACCGTCCGAGCCTTCGGTGATCTCGGCAATGCGGGCGAACGCGCGGTCTGTAACCTTGGGGGGGAGGGAAAGCTCCATCTTTCGGCCTGTCCTTTATTGGTGTAACACGGGCAAATGTAGGCGTTGCGAGACACACAAACAAGACCGGAGCCAGAAATGCCAGCGATTTATGCAAGTGACCCGAACCACAGCCGCGGCCGGTTGTTCGACGAGGGCGGCTCTGCCCACCGGTCCGCCTTTCAACGGGACCGCGACCGGATCATCCATTCCAGCGGCTTCCGGCGGCTGGACCACAAAACGCAGGTTTTTGTCGAACACGAGGGCGACTATTTCCGCAACCGCCTGACCCATTCCATAGAGGTCGGGCAGGTCGGGCGCACGATTTCCGGCGCGCTGGGACTGAACCTTGACCTGACCGAGGCCGTGGCGCTGGCCCATGATCTGGGCCACACCCCCTTTGGCCACACGGGCGAGGATGCGCTGGATGCCTGCATGGCCGATTTCGGCGGCTTTGACCACAACGCGCAGGCGCTGAAGATTGTGACCTCGCTTGAACGCCACTATGCGGATTTCGACGGGCTGAACCTGACATGGGAAACACTGGAAGGCATCGCCAAACACAACGGTCCGGTGACCGGCCCCCTGCCCGTGGCGCTGGCCGATTACAACGCGCGCCACGATCTGGAACTGCACACCCACGCCAGCGCCGAGGCACAGGTCGCCGCGATTGCCGACGATATTGCCTATAACAACCACGACCTGGACGACGGCCTGCGCGCGGGGCTGTTCACAGTGGACGATATTTGCGCCCTGCCCATTGTCGGCCCCTGTTTTGCCGAGGTCGATGCCAGATACCCCGACCTCGACCCCGACCGCCGCCGGCACGAGGCCCTGCGCCGCGTCTTTGGCGTGATGGTCGAGGACGTGCTGAACGAAAGCAAAACCCGCCTGAACGATTCCGGCGCGAAATCCGCACAGGACATCCGCGATCTGGGCGCCCCCGTCATCCGCTTTTCCGACCCGCTGTTCAAGGATTTGAAGGCCATCCGCGCCTTTCTGTTCGAAAACATGTATCGCCACTGGAGCGTGCGGCGCATGCGGCGCAAGGCAGCACAGATCGTCACCGATATTTTCGAGATTTTCATGGCAGACCCCGGCATGCTGCCCCCGGAATGGGAACGCGCGGCACAAGGGGATCAGGCCCACAAGGCAAGGGTCATTGCCGATTATCTGGCCGGCATGACCGACCGTTTTGCCATGCAGGAACACGCCAAACTTACGGATATGAACCTGAAAAGCTGATGCAGGTGCAAAGCCTATTGATTTATGGGCCGCAAGCCATTATCTGCACGCCCATGAAAAACTAGGGCGTGAAACCCCTCTCTGGCGCAAGGAAAGCATTATGGGTAAGGAAAAATTCGAGCGTACGAAACCGCACGTTAACGTTGGCACGATTGGTCACGTTGACCATGGTAAAACGACGCTGACAGCGGCGATCACGAAGCAGTTTGGCGAGTTCCAGGACTATGCCGACATCGACGCGGCGCCGGAAGAAAAGGCACGCGGGATCACCATTTCGACGGCCCACGTTGAATATGAAAGCCCGACGCGCCACTATGCGCACGTTGATTGCCCGGGCCACGCCGACTATGTGAAGAACATGATCACCGGTGCGGCGCAGATGGACGGCGCCATTCTGGTTGTGAACGCCGCCGACGGCCCGATGCCGCAGACGCGCGAGCACATCCTGCTGGGCCGTCAGGTTGGCATCCCGCATATGGTTGTTTACATGAACAAAGTTGACCAGGTTGACGACGAAGAGCTGTTGGAACTGGTTGAAATGGAAATTCGTGAACTGCTGAACGAATACGACTATCCGGGCGACGATATTCCGATCATCGCGGGCTCGGCTCTGGCCGCTCTGGAAGGTCGCGATCCGGAAATCGGCGAGGAATCCATCAAGAAGCTGATGGAAGCCATCGACGAGTATATCCCGACCCCGGCGCGCCCGGTTGACCAGCCGTTCCTGATGCCGATCGAGGACGTGTTCTCGATCTCCGGCCGCGGGACTGTTGTGACCGGCCGTATCGAGCGTGGCGTCATCAACGTTGGCGACGAGATCGAAATCGTAGGTATCAAGCCGACGCAGAAGACCACCTGTACCGGTGTTGAAATGTTCCGCAAGCTGCTGGATCGCGGTGAAGCAGGCGACAACGTCGGCGTTCTGCTGCGCGGTATCGAGCGCACGGCGGTTGAGCGTGGCCAGGTTCTGGT
>JALWQC010000355.1 GCA_027080755.1 Paracoccaceae bacterium | reverse complement strand
GCGCCGGATCGGCCGGCAAGTCCCCGGCGTACATCGTGGCCGTCTTGCCCGTTTCCGACAAAATGCCCTGCACCGATTCCAGCGTCTCGCCATCATGTTTCAGGCTGGTTTCAACCGTCGCCCGCACCGAGGCAATCGCCATTGCCTCGGTTACGGCCCCTTTGAAATCGGCGCGGTCCTTTGCCTCGCGCAGCAGCTCGGCCAGAAATGCCGTCAACTGCGGGTGCTGCGTGTGGTGCAGGTAGTCGGCCTTGGTCGCGGCAAACAGGATTTTTTCCACCTTTTTACCCAGAATACCCGACAGCCAGCTGTTTTTTCCGGGACGAAAGGCCGTCAGAACATCGCCCATGGCAACGCGCAGGTCCTCCACCGCTTGCGGGCCGGAATGGATGGCGCCCAGCGCGTCCACCAGCACGATCTGCCGGTCAATGCGGGCAAAATGGGCGCGGAAAAACGGTTTTACAACCTTGCGTTTGTAGGCCTCGAAGCGACGCTCGAATTCGGCGTAAAGGGTGCCGGACTTGCGCTTTTGCACCGGCTCCAGCGGCGCGAATGTCAACGCCGGAGAGCCTTCCAGATCCCCGGGCAACAGAAAACGCCCCGGCGCGCAGGCGGAAAATCCGGCCTCGCGCAGGGCCGAAAGATAGCCGGTAAAAGCCTGCGCCAAGGCCTGTGCCTGCGTTTCCTCCAACCGTGCGGTTGCATCCGTTTTATTCAGAACCGCCAGCCATTCCGCCGCCAGATCCGCACGGGCCGCACTGCGTGCCTGTTGCAGGGTTTGCGCCGACCATTCGGCAAAGCTTTGCTGTAACAGCGGCAGGTCCAGCAGCCATTCGCCGGGGTAATCGACAATATCCAGATGCACCGTGCGCAACCCCCGCACCCCCGACAGCAAGCCCTTGGGCCGCACCTTCAGCGACAGGCGCAGCTGGCTGACGGAACGGGTGGAACGGGGCCAGTGCGGGACGGGGGCCGTTAACGCGGCAAGGTGGGTTTCATATTCAAACCGCGGGATTGTGTCATCCGGCTGGGGCTGCAAAAAGGCCGAAACAATCCGCCCTCCGGCTGCGGCCTGCAGTTGCGGCATACGCCCGCGATCCAGCAGATTCGCCACCAAAGAGGTGATAAAAACCGTCTTTCCCGCCCGCGATAGGCCGGTTACGCCAAGGCGCACGACCGGTTCGAACCGTTCGCCGACGCCTTCTACCGCGTCCTCTATCAGGCGACTTGCTGAATCCGTTATGCTGGCAATGCCCATGCAGGCCTCCTTGGTTAACGGCGTTCATATAATCATGCGCGGGCAAATTACCACAACCCTTGGCAAATCCGCTGTTTCGCGATATTGCCGCCCCATGCCCCGTTTTGCACTCAAAATCGAATACGACGGCCGCCCGTTCAGCGGATGGCAACGCCAGCCCGCACAGACCACCGTGCAGGGTGCAATAGAAACCGCCCTGCGCAAACTGGAACCCGATTGCACCGGTATTCAGGGGGCGGGGCGCACCGATACCGGTGTGCATGCCACGGGGCAGGTCGCCCATGTGGATCTGCAGCGCGACTGGGATCCCTTCCGCCTGTCCGAGGCGCTGAATTTCCACCTGAAACCGCAGCCCGTTTCCATATTGCAGGCCGCAAGGGTGGACGCGGATTTCCACGCCCGCTTTTCTGCGATCGAGCGGCGCTATCTGTTCCGCCTTGTCTCGCGCCGCGCACCGATGACCTTTGACAAGGGGATGGCCTGGCGGGTCACGCACCGGCTGGATGCGGCGGCTATGCAGGCGGGGGCGGATTATCTGATCGGTCAGCATGATTTCACCACCTTCCGCTCGTCTATCTGTCAGGCGGCCTCGCCGGTGAAAACGCTGGATGAATTGCGCATAGAGGAAATCCCGCGCGACAACGGAACCGAGTTCCACTTCCACGTCCGCGCCCGCAGTTTTCTGCACAACCAGGTGCGCAGTTTTGTCGGCACGCTGGAACGGGTCGGCGCCGGTGCCTGGCCGCCGGAACAAGTGCAAACGGCGCTGGAATCGCAGGATCGCGCGCGTTGCGGTCCGGTAAGCCCGCCGCACGGCCTGTATCTGGCGGCGGTAAAATATCCGGTGGACCCGTTCAGCCAAAAATAAAGTCCCCCTGTGTGAACATATCCGCCGTCAGGGCGCTGCCGTCCATCGTGTGCAGCACCAGCGTATCGCCGCCCATCGTCAAAATCGCCCCGTCCGCCGTGGGCGTAATCCCCACCCCGTTGATATTATAGAGCATGGCGTAATCGCTCAGATCCAGCCGGTCTATGCCAATCTCGAAATCCATGACCGTGTCGGTTTTTGTCTCGGCCACGAACTCGAAAATATCGGCGCCACTGCCTCCCCACAGGATATCCGGCCCGCGCCCGTCAACCAAGCGATCGTCGCCGGCCAGCCCCTTCAGGGTGTCGGGCATGCCATGGCCGAAAATCGTGTCGTCCCCTGCCGTGCCGGTCAGGGTATCGGGGGTCGGGCCGCCGCGGATCAGGTTGTCCCCTCCGGGCAGGGCGAAGGTCAGCTGGCTAAAACCCTGATCTGTGGCGCTGGAAATAAAGATCGTCGCCACCCCGCCCGTGACCTGCGCGACAATATCGGTGACATTCTGCAACGCGGTTCCGGCGGTATCGACAAAGGTATCGATCACCTTCAACTGGCCCTTATAGGTGATCTCGAACAGGGTCACACCGTCATCCGCCCCGCCCGCCAGTACATAGTCGCGCCCGTTCAGATCAAAGGTTTCCAGCGCCGTGACCCCGCCAAAACGTGTGTCGGCCGTATCGACCAGCCCCTGCACCTGTTGCAGCCGCCCGCCCGCCGAAACCCGGAACACCACCAGCGCGTCCGTCCCCGCCGAGGCCAGCACCACGAACGAGCGGTCCATCCCGTCCACCGCGACCAGATCCGTCACACCGCTGAACCCGCCCTCAAGCGGCGGGGCGGTGTCGATCAGGGCCAGCGTTCCGTCCGCCCCGACCAGAAAGGAATGCAGCCCCGCATCCTGCCCAGAGGCCACAAACAGCATGTTTTTTCCGTGTAAAACCGCGCTTTCCATCGCCGTGATATCGCCCAGAAACAGCTGCGGCGTGTCCTGCACCCACGTCTGGTTGGCCAGCGCCCCGCCCGCGCCGATATCAAAACGGAAAAAGCCGCCTTGCCCCCAGACGCTGCCGTATAAATAGCTTGCCGTGCCGGTATCCACCGTCAGCGTCCGGCCCCATTGGGCATAGGTTCCCGCCCCGTCCGCATAGGTTGCGGCAACGGAGAAAGCGCCATCATTGCCCAGGCTATACAAGGTCTGGTTATCATCAAATTCGCCGGAGGGCAGAACATAGACCGCCCCGGCCAGCGTAAACACATCCAGCATGGACACCCCTTGCGTGCCGGAACCGGCGCCCAGCAGGATATCATCAACAGAAACCACCGTCCCGTCGGGCAACAGTTCAAAACTGCTGATCCCGCCTTCGGCCGCGCCTGCCGCCAGCAGATAGGTGTGGCTGGCAACCGTCACGATTTCCATGTCCGACAGCCCCGCCAGCTGACGTTCCGGCGTGTCGGTGATCGTGCGCACCCATTGTATCTGCCCCGCCATATCTTTCCCCCTTCGAGGGAAAGCGTGGCGGGGAATTCTTAATCAAAACTGAACGGGGCTGCGAATTTCCCTCCGCAGCCCCGACAAAATACCGACGATTTGATTGAATTATGTATTAAACAGGAAGTGCATCACATCCCCGTCCTGCACGATATAGGTCTTGCCTTCGGCGCGCATCTTGCCGGCCTCTTTCGCGCCCTGTTCC
>JALWQC010000354.1 GCA_027080755.1 Paracoccaceae bacterium | reverse complement strand
CTATGTAGCGGGCGAAAGTGCCGTTGACGGGGCATCGCGCAATCAGGTGATCAAGCTCAGCTCCAACGAAAACCCCTATGGCCCCTCGCCGCAGGCCGTGGCGGCGGTGAAAGCTGCGGCGGAAACGCTGGCGCTTTATCCCGATTCCGGTCACGCGGCCCTGCGCACGGCCATTGGCGAGGTCCACGGCGTCGATCCGGCGCGGGTGATCTGCGGTGCCGGCTCGGACGAGGTGATTGCCTTTCTGTGCCAGGTATACGCCGGCGTCGGGGACGAGGTTCTGTATACCGAACACGGTTTTTCCATGTATCGCATTTCGGCACTGGCCGCCGGTGCAACCCCTGTCGTCGCCCCCGAAACGGAGCGCCACACCGATGTGGATGCCCTGTTGGCCGCCTGCACGGAGCGCACGAAACTGGTGTTTATCGCCAACCCCAACAACCCGACCGGCACGATGATTTCCGGGGCCGAGGTCGTCCGTCTGGCCGAAGGCCTGCCTGAACAGGCGCTGCTGGTGCTGGATGGTGCCTATGCCGAATTTGTCGAGGATCCGGAATTTGACGCCGGCCTGTCGCTGGTAAACAGCCGCGACAATGTGGTGATGACCCGCACCTTTTCGAAAATCTACGGGCTGGGCGGTTTGCGTATCGGCTGGGGCTACGGGCCGGCACATGTGATTGATGCGCTGAACCGGGTGCGCGGGCCGTTCAACGTATCCGCCGCCGCTCTGGCTGCGGCAGAGGCTGCCGTGCGCGACGTTGACTATACCGCGAAATGCAAGGCGCTGAACAC
Organism: Paracoccaceae bacterium; assembly: GCA_027080755.1. Lineage (GTDB taxonomy): Bacteria > Pseudomonadota > Alphaproteobacteria > Rhodobacterales > Rhodobacteraceae > NORP23. The sequence goes on along the minus strand of JALWQC010000354.1, from coordinate 3,042 downwards.
GCAATGGCGGGATTGGTTGACGCAGGCCCTGCGCGGGATGGGGCTGGCTGTGGACGACAGTTTCGGCAATTTCGTGCTGGCGCGGTTTGCCGATAGCGATACGGCCGATATGGTGGACGGGGTGCTGCGCTCGCGCGGGTTGATCGTGCGCAAGGTAGGGGGCTATGGCCTTCCCGAAGGGCTGCGCATTACGGTCGGGGATGAAATTGCCTGCCGGCAGGTGGTGCAGGGGATCAGGGACGCATTAAAGGATGAACCGGCATGAGCGAACAGTTTGAACATGTGGCCCTGATCGGGCTGGGGCTGATTGCCTCGTCTATTTCCCATGCCATGCGGCGCGCGGGGATGACGGCGCGGATTACCGGCACGGCCCGATCCGCCACCACGCGGGGCAAGGCGCGCAAGCTGGGGATCTGCGATCAGGTGTTCGACACCGCGGCCGAGGCCGTGCGCGGCGCTGATCTGGTAATACTGGCGGTGCCGGTCGGCGCGATGAATTCCGTCGCCCGCGAAATCGCCCCCGCCTTGGCGCAAGGGGCGATCGTCAGCGACGTAGGCTCTGTGAAACGCGCGGTGATAGAGGCGGTGAAACCTGCACTTCCCGAACATGCCCGTTTTATTCCGGCGCACCCTCTTGCAGGAACCGAACAATCCGGCCCCGAGGCCGGGTTTTCCAGCCTGTATGACAACCGCTGGTGTATCCTGACGCCAGAGGCGGATTCCGACCCTGAAGCGGTGGCGAAACTGCGCGCTTTCTGGACGGCGCTGGGGGCCAATGTCGATGAAATGGATCCGGACCACCACGATCTGGTGTTGGCCGTAACCAGCCATGTGCCGCATCTGATTGCCTATACAATGGTCGGTGTGGCCGATGATCTGGGGCGCGTGACCGAAAGCGAAGTGGTGAATTATTCTGCCGCCGGTTTTCGCGACTTTACGCGGATTGCCGCCTCGGATCCTACAATGTGGCGCGATGTGTTTTTGAACAACAAGGACGCGACACTGGAAATTCTGGGCCGTTTCACCGAGGAACTCTTTGCCTTGCAACGGGCGATCCGCACCGATGACGGGGACCAGCTACACGATTATTTCACCCGCACACGGGCCATCCGGCGCGGGATTATCGAGGCGGGGCAGGACACGGATGCCCCCAATTTCGGGCGCAACGACGAGGGGGAATGATGCTGTCGCGACTGGCTATTCTGGTGATGATACTGGCGGCACTGGGAAGCTGCGGCAAGCGGCGCAAGGCGGCCCCGCCGATCCCTGCGGGGCTGGTGGAATTATGCGGAAATCCCCTGCTGGCCGGTGTGGAGCGCGCCCGTATCACCGAAAGCAACCCGGCCTGCGGCATAAAAAATCCGGTGGAAATCCTGTATGTGGCCGGTGTGGAAATGACCCCGCATCCGGTGTTGAACTGCACGACGGCGAATGCGCTGGCAACATGGGTGGACAGCGCGGCGAAACCGGATGTGGCAGCCATCGGGCGGCGGTTGATGAAACTTCGGGTCGGCTCGCATTATGCCTGCCGGACCCGCAATTCCGTGCGCGGCGCGCGCCTGTCCGAACATGCCACCGGCAATGCGGTGGATATCACGGCCTTTACGCTGGATAACGGCGAGGTCTACACGATCAAGGACGGGTGGAACTCGCCGGTTTTCGGCAAGGTCATGCAAAAGGCCTATGCACAGGCCTGCGGAATTTTCGGCACGACACTGGGGCCGAATGCGGACCGGAACCATCTGGACAACCTGCATTTCGATGTCGCGTCCTATCGGGGCGGGCCTTATTGCCGCTAGGTAGGGATTTGGTAAGATTTTGCCGATAAACGGAGGATACCATGACGCATTTGTTCAAAATATTCGGGGTCTTGGCCCTGTCGATACTGGCCCCGTTCGCGCAGGCGCAGGACGTGTGGATCACGCGCGAACTGCCGTTTGTGGAATTCGAGGTGGACGGGGAATCCTATGTGATCGAACGCAATCAGGACAACGCGGCGGTTATCGCACCGGAATTTGCCAAAACCTCGCGTCCTTGTCCGCCGTTTTGTGTGCAACCCACGCAGGTGGCCGAGGGGGTGAAAACCGTTACGGAACTGGATGTGCTGGATTTTCTGCAGGACAGGGTTGCAAATGGCACCGGTCTGTTGATTGATGCGCGCACGCGGAAATTTTTTGTTGCCGGAACGATTCCCGGGGCGGTGAATATCTCTTACAAACAATTTTCGACAAATGCGGACAATACTGATCTGGCCGGGGCTTTGACGCAAATCGGGGGTAAGCCGGCGGGGAAGGACTGGGACTTTTCCAGCGCGAAGGATTTGTTGCTGTTCTGTAACGGTCCGTGGTGCGGGCAATCACCGGCCGCCATCCGCAACCTGTTGAAGCTGGGCTTTCCGGCGGAAAAACTGTTATATTATCGCGGCGGCATGCAGGACTGGCACGCGCTGGGCCTGACGGTTCTGGTGCCATAGGTCCGAGGGGGCAGGCGTTCAGTAGGGCAGGCGGGGGGCCTCGGCAATAACAAGCGGACCGAAATAGCTGTTGCCGTTGGCGAATTTTAGCGGAATCGTGACGTTTTCGGGATTGTCGCCAAGCGCCGCCATCAACCTGATGCCGTAGTGGATTTTTCCGGCATTGTCTTCCGGCACAAATCCGGCCGCCTGTGCCGTGTCGAACAGGGTTTTCCAGTTTTCGACATGTATCGTGAAGGCCCCTTGCAGGTATCCGTCCATGCCGACTGTGGCGCTCCCCTCGCCGGTGACGGTGACGTCGCCCCAGTCCAGCGACAGCTTTGTGACGCGGATTTCCTGCAATTCCGGCACCTCGGGGCCGACGGACAGACGATCCCACGCATGGTTGAAACGCAATCGGGAATCCAGCGTTATTGCAGTGATGGTATCGGGCAGCAGTTTGTCGGGGTCGATCACATCGCGCCATTGTTTCGCCAGAACGCCCCCCTTCAATGCGGTATACAGCTTGTATTCCGCCGCTTCGCCGTCCCTGGCGATGGCAAGGGTGAACAGATCTGTCGTGGCTTTCA
>JALWQC010000353.1 GCA_027080755.1 Paracoccaceae bacterium | reverse complement strand
CTCCATTCCCGCGCGCGCCAGTTCGTCGGCGCGCTCGTTTTCCGGGTGGCCGGCGTGGCCCTTTACCCATTCCCATGTAATATTGTGTCGCGCCTGCGCCTCATCAAGACGCTGCCACAGATCGACATTCTTCACCGGTTTGCGGGCCGCGGTCTTCCACCCGTTGCGTTTCCAGCCATGGATCCAGCCGGTCACGCCCCCTTTGACGTAGTTGCTGTCGGTAACGATGGTCAATGTGGCGGGGCGGTCCAGGGCCTCCAGCGCGCTGATCGCGGCCATCAGCTCCATCCGGTTGTTGGTGGTATCCGGCGCGCCGCCCGACAATTCGCGTTCCTTCACGATCCTGTCGCCGTCGCGCGCCTGCATCAGCGCCCCCCAGCCCCCGGGGCCGGGATTGCCGGAACAGGCCCCGTCTGTGTAAACGATCAGCTCAGGCACGGGCACGCACCACAATCCAGGGCGCATCCGTCCCGTCCAGCCCCTTGCCCGAGCCATGTTCCCCGAACTCCGGCCTGAAACCGGCCGCTTGCAATAAATCCATCAATTCCTCTTCCCCGTAATAGGCATAAAAACGCCCGATCCTGTCCCGCGCCTCGCCCGTGCCCAGCTTCATCCCTATATGGAACAGGCCGTCCGGTTTCAACGCCTTGTGCAAGGTTTCCAGATGCTGCGGAAAGGCCGCCTTGCGTGTATGTCGGTTAGAAAAATCATCCCCGACCACCAGTTTCACATAACCGGAAATCTTGGAGTCACAGACCGAAAGGATTTTTCTGTCGGCGTTCATGATACCTCCCGAAGGATGCGCGGGACCTTGAATTCTATATCCTCTTTGGCGGTTTCGACCACTTCAACGTTCAGGTCATAGCGCGCCTCGAAGGCGGCGACCACCTCGTCTATCAACACCTCGGGGGCAGAGGCACCGGCCGATATTCCCACGGCTTTCGCCCCCTCCAGCGCGCGCCAGTCAATATCCTCGGCCCGCTGCACCAGTTGCGAATACTCACAGCCGTTGTTGCGCGCAACCTCCACCAACCGGCGCGAGTTGGACGAGTTCGGCGCCCCGATCACCAGCAGCGCATCCACCTTGCCGGCAATCGCCTTGACCGCCGCCTGCCGGTTGGTGGTGGCGTAACAGATGTCTTCCTTGTGCGGGCCGATAATATCGGGAAACCGCGCGCGCAGGGCAGCGACTATGCCCACCGTATCATCCACTGACAGGGTGGTTTGCGTGATAAAGGCCAGTTTGGACGGGTCGCGCGGGGTCAGGGTGCGGACATCGGCCTCGGTCTCGACCAGCAGGACCTCGCCCTCGGGCAGCTGGCCCATGGTGCCGATGGTTTCGGGGTGGCCCGCATGCCCGATCATCACCATCTGCAAGCCGTTATCAAAATGGCGCTCGGCCTCTATATGCACCTTGGAAACCAGCGGGCAGGTCGCATCCACATAGACCATCTTGCGCGCCTCGGCGGCATTGGGCACCGATTTCGGCACCCCGTGCGCAGAAAAGATGACGGGGCGGTCGGCAGGGCATTCGTCCAGTTCCTCGACAAACACGGCGCCCTTGTCGCGCAATCCGTCCACGACGAATTTGTTATGCACGATTTCGTGGCGCACATAGACAGGCGCCCCCCATTTCTCGATCGCCATTTCAACGATCTTGATGGCACGATCAACGCCGGCACAAAACCCGCGCGGCGCGGCAAGGTAGACGGTCAGGGGCTGGGACATAAAAAGGCTCCGGTAGCTGTTTGCAACAGTCATACCGGAGCCTTCGATCTTTTTACAGTCCCGTCTTCGGGCTGTTATTCGTCATCCGCAACAGGCGCGCTGCTGTAGACATCCGAATCAGGGCGCGGCGGACGCCCGATGACGTCGCGCAATTCGTCCAGTTCGATGAAGTTGTCGCACTGGCGACGCAATTCGTCCGCGATCATCGGCGGTTGCGAACGGATGGTGGAGACAACGGAAACCCGCACCCCTTTGCGTTGCAGGCTTTCCACCAGCGGGCGGAAATCCCCGTCGCCGGAAAAGATCACGATGTGGTCCAGATGCTCGGCCAATTCCAGCGCATCGACAGTAAGTTCGATGTCCATATTGCCCTTGATCTTGCGCCGGCCCATGGAATCGGTGAATTCCTTTGCCGGTTTTGTGATCATGGTAAATCCGTTATAGTTCAGCCAATCGACCAACGGTCGAATCGGGGAGTATTCATCATTCTCCAACAGGGCCGTGTAATACATCGCGCGCAAAAGGCGGCCACGACGCATAAACTCGGTTCGCAGGAGCTTGTAATCAATATCAAACCCGAGAGCCTTGGCGGCGGCATAAAGGTTTGACCCGTCAATAAACAGAGCCAAACGCTCGTCTCGATAAAACATTTGCTTCTCCAAGCTAGGAAATTTCGCTGTCATTCCACATAGTAATTTGCAAAATGCAACAGCAGGAACTTTACGTTAAGGATAGGTGGTATTCAACGGCATGCAAGAGCAAAATAAAGAAAAAACGGAAGGTAATTTCGCGATTGCCCTCGGGGCCAACCTAAATTCAACCGCTGGAACCGCATATGAAACGCTGCGGCTATCCCTAAAGTTGTTTAAAAACGAATCATTACAGATCCAAAAACAAAGTCGCTGGTATTCCACACCTGCCTTCCCGCCGGGATCCGGCCCCGACTATGTAAACGCGGTTGTTCTGGTGCGCACGCACAAGACCCCGCAACAGGTCCTTGCCGCCCTGAACCGTATCGAACAGAAAATGGGCCGAACGCGAAATAAACGCTGGGAGCCACGTCTCTGTGATCTCGATATCGTCTTTAATGACGGGGTAATACTACCAGATCAGGCCACCTATGAGCAATGGAAAAACCTGCCGCCCGCCCGCCAGACGCGCGAAACCCCGGACCGGCTGATCCTGCCGCACCCGCGACTTCAGGACCGTGCCTTTGTTCTGGTGCCGCTTCTGGATGTCGCGCCGGACTGGCGTCATCCGGTCATCGGGCTGGATGTGCGGCAGATGCTGGCGGCCCTGCCGGCGGACCAGATTGCGGAAATTTCACCGATTACCCCCTGACCCCTTGCTTTTCGGGCGCAAGCGGATTATGTGTGCGCTCTTCCAAGTCCTTTTTGCGCAGGAGCATGCCCTATGGCCCGTGTCACCGTTGAAGATTGCATCGACAAAGTCCCGAACCGTTTCGAACTGGTTATGCTTGCCGCCCATCGCGCGCGCGAACTGGCCGTCGGGGCAGAACTGACGGTGGACCGCGACAACGACAAGAACCCGGTTGTGGCCCTGCGCGAGATTGCCGAGGAAACCCTGACCGCCGACCAGCTGCGCGAGGCCGCGATCGAAAGCTACCAGCACCAGATCGAGACCGACGAAGCGGAAGAGGACCAGATCTCCTTGCTGATGGGCACCGAAGAGGTGGAAACCGTTGACGAGGACATGACAGAAGAAAACCTTCTGCGTGCCTTGATGGAAGCCCAGGAAGACAAGTAAGCTCCGGCTGCGGGCCAATGCCCCTGAAGGAGCCTCCTTATGACCGACGTCGAAGACCTGATCAGCCGCATTCGCGCCTATAACCCGCACACAAACGCGGATATGATTCGCGACGCCTATGCCTTTGGCAAAGAGGCGCACGAGGGGCAGTTCCGCAGCTCCGGCGAGCCGTATTTCACCCATCCGGTAGAGGTCGCGATGCTTCTGACCGAGGTGCGGCTGGACGACGCCACCATCATCACCGCCCTTTTGCACGACACGATCGAGGACACCGGCGTCAGCTACAAAACCGTGGCGGACCGCTTCGGGGAAGAAATCGCCCAGCTGGTCGATGGCGTCACCAAGCTGA
>JALWQC010000352.1 GCA_027080755.1 Paracoccaceae bacterium | reverse complement strand
CCGTCCCCCGCACCGCGCGCCTGCGCGACAAAGCCCGATGTCCCCATCCGCAGGAACCCGAACAGCCAGTAGAAGGCCGACAGGATGATCGCCCCCACCCCGACCGCCCCGATCGGGGCCGCTGCGCCAAGCTGCCCGACAACCCCCGTATCCACCGCCCCCAGAATGGGGTAGGTGGCATTGGACAGGACGATCGGCAGGGCGACACCCAGCACGCGTTTGTGGGTAATGGTGGCGGGCATCAGTCCCGGGCAGGCATCAGGAAATGTCCTGTGGCCTGCGCAAACATGCGGGATCTGTTGTCTTGCCAGGCTTCCACATGCACCGAGGCATAGCGCCGCCCCGACCGGTTGACCCGCGCGCGTGCATAGGCATCGCGCGGCAGGCCGGAACGCAGGTAATCCACGGTCAGGTCGATGGTTTTGGGGATGGCGGGGAAGGCGCCCTGTTCGATGGCCGCGGCCCCCTCGGCGCCGCTTTCCATCATTTGCCAGACGGCGGCCCATGTCAGCTCGATCTGTGCGGTGATTTCCAGAAACGCCCCGATGGCCCCGCCGTGCAGGGCTGGCAGAAAGGGGTTGCCGATCAGGGTGTCCTTGAAGGGCAGGGTCGCGGTCAGCTCGTCGCCGCGCCGCTCGAATGTGACGCCAAGGTGCTGCACATAGGGGATGTTGCCGACAAGGCGGGCCAGGGCGGCGTCGCGGCGCTGTTTGATGATCTGGACAGATTCCGGTTTCGTCATTTTTTCGCTCCGATGCTGCGCTCGACCGTAAAGGCGCCGGCAACGGTGGCGACCGGATCCTCGGGGTATTCGTCAAAGGCTGTGGCCTGCACAAAGGCAACGGATCGCGTGATCCGGTGGCATTTGGCCCGCGCCGTGATCCGTTGCCCCGGCGTGGCAGAGCGCATGTAGTCGATACGCAGGTCGATGGTGGCCGTCCCTGCCGGCGACCCGGGATGCGACATCACCGCCGCCCCGCAACAGGTATCGAGCAACGCCGTCACCACCCCGCCATGCAGAACTCCGGTGGCCGGATCCCCGATAAAGCGCGCGTCATAGTCGATGTAGATTTCCGCCTCGCCGTTTCCGACGGACACAAGGGTCATGCCCAGATCGCGCGCATGGGGAACAACAGAGATGAATTGCTGGGCAAAATCGGTGTCGGATGTGCTCATACCGGGGAATCCTTCCAGAGGTTTCCCTATCCTTGACAACAAAATGCCGTTGACGTCAAATTGTTTGCGCAAGGTGATTGCAAAACGTTGCGACCCTATGCAGTATGCAAACGTATACACCAGACAGGACGGGGAATGATATGGCCGAGGAAACTCTGACATTAAAAGAAATGTGCGCGCTGTTCGACGTGACGCCCCGCACCCTGCGCTATTATGAATATCTGGAACTGATCACGCCGGCCAAGACCGGCCGCACGCGCCATTACGGCCCCAGCGAGCGCGCCCGCGTGAAACTGATCCGGCAGGGGCGGCGCTTCGGTTTTCCGCTGGAGGAAATCCGCCAGTGGCTGGAACTATACGGCACCGAGGACCAGAACCGTGCCCAGATGGAGGCATGGATCGAAATGTCCACCCGCCAGCTGGCCGAACTGGACCGCCGCAAGAAGGAACTGGAAGAGGTCACCGCCGAGCTGAGTCGCCTGCGGGATATGACGCAGGCCTCGCTGGATGCGCTGGATTAGGGCGTTTCAGCCCCGCAACACAGGTTTACCTTAACGTAACGTTAACCTTACCTTCACGTCAGTTTTTCTTGAAAAGCCGGGTTTCCACCTTTACGTTGACGTCAACGACAGCAAGGAGGAACCCATGAACGATTCCCTTATGACCATTGGCCAGATGTGCGAGTCCTACGACGTTACCCCCCGCACATTGCGATTTTATGAATCCAAGGAACTGATTTTTCCCATCCGCGAAGGGCAGAAACGTCTGTTTACCAAAAGTGATCGCGCGCGACTGAAGTTGATTTTGCAGGGCAAGCGTTTCGGCTTTAGTCTGGAGGAAATCCGCCAGCTGCTGAACCTGTATTCCATCGGCGACCAGCAGACCACGCAACTGACCCAGACCTACGAGCTGGCGCAGGAACGTCTGCGCGACATGGAAGAACAGCGCGAAGAACTGACAGAGGCCATCGCCGACCTGAAGGAACAGCTGGAATGGGGCGAGGCCGTGCTGGCCGAACGTGGCGTAAAGCTTGCTGCCGAATAACATCCGAACACGAAGGAATACCCTATGCCGACATACACCCCGCCGCTCAAGGATATGGATTTCATTCTGCATGATGTTCTGCGCATCCATGAAAGCGACATCCCCGGTTATACCGATCTGGACCGCGAATTCACCGGTGCCATTCTGGAAGAGGCCGGCAAGATCTCGCGCGATGTGCTGACGCCGCTCAATGTTGTGGGCGACGTGGAAGGCTGCACGCTGAAGGACGGCGTTGTGCATACCCCCACCGGTTTCAAAGAGGCCTTCGATGTCATGCGCGAGGGCGGCTGGACCGGCCTTGGCTCGGATCCCGAATACGGCGGGCAGGGGATGCCCTATCTGCTGCATACGGCGGTCGGGGAAATGTTTGTGTCCGCCAACCTGTCGTTCAACATGTATCAGGGCCTGACCAATGGTGCCTACGAGGCGATCCATGCCCATGCCTCGGATGAGCTGAAGGCGAAATTCCTGCCCAAAATGGTGACCTGTGAATGGACCGGCACCATGAACCTGACAGAGCCCCACTGCGGTACCGATCTGGGCCTGCTGCGCACAAAGGCGGAGCCGGCCGGGGACGGCAGTTTCAGGATCACCGGCACCAAGATTTTCATCTCGGCGGGCGATCACGACATGGCGGAAAACATCATCCATCTGGTGCTGGCCCGTCTTCCGGGGGCGCCGGCCGGGGTCAAGGGGATTTCCCTGTTCATCGTGCCGAAAATCAACGTCAATGACGACGGCAGCCTTGGCGCGCCCAACGGGGTCAGCGTCGGCAATCTGGAACACAAGATGGGCATCCACGGCAATTCCACCTGTGTGATGAATTACGACGGGGCCACCGGCTATCTGGTGGGCGAGGAAAACAAGGGCCTGCGTGCCATGTTTACCATGATGAACGCCGCGCGTCTGGGTGTCGGACTGCAGGGGCTGGCGCAGGCCTCGGTTGCCTACCAGAATGCGGTGGAATACACCCGCGAACGTCTGCAGGGGCGGGCGGTGACCGGTCCGGTCAACCCCGACGGCCCCGCCGATCCCCTGATCGTGCATCCCGATGTGCGCCGCTCGCTGATGGACCAGAAATCCTTTGTCGAGGGGGGGCGTGCCTTTTTGTTATGGAGCGCAACCCTGCTGGACGCCGCCGAGCTGGCCGGTGACGCGGACGCCGACGGGCTGATTTCCCTGATGACTCCGGTGATCAAGGGCTTCCTGACCGACAAGGGCTTTGACATGACCGTGCAGGCGCAACAGCTGTATGGCGGGCATGGCTATATCGAGGAAACCGGCGCCTCGCAGTTCGTGCGCGATGCGCGGATCACCATGATTTACGAGGGCGCCAACGGCGTTCAGGCGCTGGATCTGGTGGGGCGCAAGCTGGCCTCGGGCGGGGGCAAATATGTGATGGCCTTCTTTGATATCGTCAAGGATTTCATCAAGGAAAACGCCGATAATGCAGCCCTGAAAACGCCCTTCCTGGATCCGCTGAAGGCGGCCTCCAAGGATATGCAGGCGGCGGCGATGTATTTCATGGCCGAAGGGGCAAAGAACCCGAATGCGGCGCTGGCCGGATCCTCGGATTTCATGCACTTGTTCGGGCATGTCACGCTGGGCTTGCCGCGTATACACATCTCCGAGCCCACG
>JALWQC010000351.1 GCA_027080755.1 Paracoccaceae bacterium | reverse complement strand
GCCATTCGTGTGCAACCGACCGTGCCGCTGCCGCCTGTGCTTGCCTCTGGCGGGCGCTATGAAAACCAGGCGACGGTAACCGGTGAAGGCGCGGTTTCCGGCCAGACACCTGCCACGAACCCGGATTTGCGCGACACCAGCGACGACGGAACCAACCCCGACCCCAACGGCAACGGTGTGGCTTCGGATCCGGGCGAGGACAACCCGACTCCTGTTATTCCGAACATTTCCCCCGATATTGCGCTGGTGAAAACCGCCAACACCTCGGCGCTGCAATCGCCGCCGCAGGTGGGGGATGTCATCACCTATACCTTTGCCGTTACCAACACCGGCAATGTCAATCTGAGCGGTGTAAGCGTGACCGATCTGATGCCTGATCTGACGATCACCGGCAGCCCGATCGCGTTCCTGGCTGTTGGCGATACCGATAGCACCATCACCGGAACCTATGCGCTGAAGCAGTCCGATATAGATGCCGGGCAGGTGCAGAACACCGCTACAGCAACGGGCACGGATCCCTATAACACCGTGGTTAACGATGTTTCCGGTACGACGACCGGCAATGATACCCCGACCACGGTGCCGGTCACGCAGGCACCCGCGATTACTTTGGTTAAAACAGCCAATGATAGCGCGCTGCAATCGCCGCCGCAGGCCGGGGATACCATTAGCTATAGTTTCCGTGTGGAAAATACCGGCAACGTAACCCTGACCAACGTAACCCTGAGCGACCCCCTTACCGGGATTGTGCTGACGGGCGGGCCTATCCCCTCGATGGCTCCGGGGGATGTCGATACGACCACCTTTACGGCGACCTATGATCTGACGCTTGCCGATATGGCGGCCGGTCAGGTCACCAATACGGCCACCGCTACGGGCACCCCGCCCAGCGGCCCCGATGTAAGCGATGTTTCCGGCACGCTTACCACGAACGACACGCCGACTGTGACTCCTATCACACAGGCACCGTCTATCCTGCTGGAGAAATTCGTGGATCCGACGCCGTTCTTGACCGGCTCTGTTGTCGGGGATGCGGTGCCCTATACCTTTACCGTTACCAACACCGGCAACATTCCGTTGAACAACGTGATGATTAGCGACGCGCTGGTAGGGGCGGTTGTTTCGGGCGGGCCGATTCCGGTTCTGAACCCGGGGGTTGCGGATACCACCACCTTCACGGCCCTCTATCATCTGACGGCCGCCGATATCACGGCCGGCGAGGTGATCAACACTGCCACAGCGACCGGGGACTATGGTCCCGGGAACAGCCTGCAGGTTTCGGACGATGCTGCCGTAACCTTGCAGGTCGGCAAAATAGAGGCCATCCCCGAGGTCTTCCCCGCCTTCACAACCGATGGCGGCACGACCACCAGCATGCTAGCCTCGGATCTGCTGAACAATGCACCGGCAACGCTGACCAATGTGAATATCACCGTCATCACCACCGATCCGGAGCTGACGTTGAACCCTGCTACAGGGCTGATCACGCTGGCACCGGGTAATCCGGCAGGGCCCTATCATGTGACCTACCAGATCTGCTCGGTCGCCGTGCCGACCCTGTGCGACACCACCACGGAAACCGTGACGCAGGGCGCCTTGCCCGGGATCGAGACCGTGAAAACGCAGGTCTTCACCGATAACGGTGACGGGCGCGATGATGTGGGCGATACGGTTACCTACACCATCACGGTTACCAACACCGGTAATACGCTGCTAAGCGGGGTAACGCTGGATGATACGCTGACGGATATCACCGGTGCCGCGCTTGCGCTTGACAGCGGGCCGACCTTTGTCAGCGCGTCTGCCGGTTCGTCCGAAGGGAATCTGGAAATTGGTGAGGTTGCGACCTATACCGCCACCTTCACGCTTGACCTTCAGGCGGTGAATGCGGGCGGGGTCAGCAATACGGTGACGGCCACAGGTATGCCGGTCTATGGCCCGGGCGTTCCCGGCGTTCCGGCCCCCGTTTCGGATGTGTCCGATGACGGCATTGATACCGATGGCAACGTTGTGGATGACCCGACAGAGCTGCTGCTGGAGCCGTCTCCGGTTGTCTCGGGGCTGAGCATGACCAAAACCACGCCGCAGGAAATTGTGCAGCGCGGGGATGTGGTGCCCTACACCATCACCATCGAAAACACAGCGACCCATGTCGCCGGTCCCTACAACATTGTGGATACACTTCCGCCGGGGCTGATCTATGTGCCGAACAGCGCCACGATTGACGGCATTGCCGCTGTGGTGACGGTTCAGGGCGCGGTCATTACATGGCCCAATGTTACAGTTCCGGCCGCAGGGCAGGTGGTTGTGACACTTGACGCCCGTGTGCTGAACGGGGCCCGCTCGGGGGCGTTGGTGAACCGCGCCAGCCTGCTGGACCCCGGCACGGGGGATCCGATGCTGGATGATGCCACCGCAGTGGTGCGGATCATGCCGGAAGCCGTGTTCGACTGTGTCGATGTGATCGGCAAGGTGTTCGACGACGTCAACGGCAATGGTTATCAGGACCCGACCGGCGAGGCGCCCAACAGCGCGGCGATTACCGACCAGACCTATCATGGCGGTAAAGGCAGCAAATATACCGTTGCACCGCCCCGGTCCGAGGACGGCATCCCCGGTGTCCGGCTGGTCACAGCCGATGGTCTGGTAATCACCACGGACGAACATGGCCGCTATAGCGTGCCCTGTGCGGCCCTGCCGGCGGATGGTGGCGACAACTTCATCATCAAGCTGGATCCGCGGTCGCTGCCGACAGGCTATAGCATGACAACGGAAAACCCGCGGGTAACGCGCGTTACGCCGGGCATGATGTCCGAGGTCAACTTCGGCGCGACACTGGGCCATCTGGCGCGGGTCGATATCAACGATGCGGCTTTCTCGGGCACAGGGGTACCTGTTGCGGCGCTTGACGCGGGGATTACCCGGTTGGCGGCCAGCCTTGTCGATAATCCGGCAACGGTGGTGATCGCCTATCACATCCCCATGAATGCAGAGGCATCCGTGGTGAGGATGGCCCGCGAACGTATGGAGGGGCTTGAACACCGCTTGCGGCAGGAATGGCGCAAGGTCGGTCACGGGCCGCTCAATATCCAGACGCTTGTTGTGCGGGAGGGCAAGTAAAATGATTAACTATTCCAAAGGTAAGTCTGCTATGACCAAAGCCATTCGCACAGGCCTGTTGCAAACAACCGCGCTGGTTACGGCGCTGGGGGCCGGACAGGTAATGGCGCAATCCGCCGGCTTTGCGCAAACGGGGTTTTCCATCTCGTTTGACACGCAAACGCTTGCGGGGGCGCCGAGCGCTTTCAACCGCACCCATGTGGTGGATGCACTGGCCTACGGGCTGGATGTGGATATTCGCTATGACGGGTTGGATACACGCCGGATGCTGAATATCACCACCGCCGATCTGCGCGGGGCCTATCAGGCCGGCCAGAGCGTGCCGCTGCGCACTTCCAGCAACTATCCCGCCTTTATTTCGCGGGCCGAGGTGCGGATTATCGACCGTGGCACACGGGGTAATCCGGTGGTGGCAAAAATTCCGGCCGATGCAAACGGTGTGGTCAACTGGACCATGCCCGCCGACGGCTCGGGGGACTTTGCCTATGTCTTGCGGGTTTATGATGCCAACGGGCGGTTCGATGAAACCAACCCTGTGCCGCTGGGCCGTGCAGGCAGCGTGTTTGACACCTTGCCGCAAACCGGTGCCGTCGCGGCGGGCGAGGGGGCGGACAATACCGCGCGCCGCAGTATTCCGGTGCGTGGTGGCGTGGTGACGGCCTCGGGTCGCGGGGCAACCCCGGGCGGGTCGGTCGTGGTGATGGGCGAAACCGTGCCGGTGGATAGCAACGGGCGCTTTGTGGTCAGCCGGATCCTGCCGGTGGGCGATCGGGTGGTCAGCGTGGATGCCAAGGGGCAGCACCTTGTGCGCGACGTGCAAATTCCGGCCTCGGACTGGTTCCATGTCGGCATTGCCGATGTCACGGCGGGCCTGAACTTTGGCGGCGCGGGCAATCTGGACGCGCAATATGTGAATGGCCGCGTGGCTTTTTATGTCAACGGCTATACCGCAAGCGGCTGGCATATTACCTCGTCCCTGGACACGGGCAACGGGCCGATTTCCGGGCTGTTTTCGCGTCTGAACGACAAAGACCCGCGCCGTGTGCTGGATCGTCTGCGCTCCGACGGGGATATCTATCCGACCTACGGCGATGACAGCAGCTATTTTGACGATACACCGACAGCGGGCGCGATCTATTTGCGGGCCGAAAACGAAAACTTCCGTGTCACATGGGGGGATTTCAAGGCGGGTATGAACAGTGCCAGCCTGCTGCACAATACGCGGGACCTTTACGGTGCCGAGCTGCGCTACCAGTCCAGCGCCAGCACGGACCGCGGTGCGCCCCGCTATGCGGCGACGCTTTATGCGGCCCAGCCCGATACGCTGGCGCAGCGCGATATTCTGCAAGGCATCGGTGGTTCCGTCTATTTCCTGACCCGTCAGGACATCACCGGCGGTTCGGTCAAGCTTGCGGTGCAGGTGGTCGATCCCGCGACAGGGCGTGTGATTTCCACGACCGACCTGCAACAGGGCGTGGATTACACCATTGACCACGTTCAGGGCATGGTCCTGCTGAAATCCCCGCTGGCAGCCACGGCCACCGGCACCGGTGTCGTTTCCGGCGGCGGGGATGACTATACCGTCAACCTTGTGGCGCAATACGAATTTACCCCCACGGGTTTTGCTGTGAACGACGCTGCCTACGGCGCCCACGGCGAGGCATGGCTGACAGATGACCTGCGTTTCGGCGCGACATATATGAGCGAGAAAACCGCAGCCGGCACCCAGAACATGGCCAGCGCCGATCTGCGCTACCAGCTGGGCAATGCCAGCTTTGCCGAGCTTGAATACGCCTATAGCGCCGGTCCGGGCATGGGGTATTCCACCTCTACCGATGGCGGGCTGACGATTATATCCTCTGCCGGTGTGCCCAGCACGGGCGCCAGCGCCCTGCATTTCGACAGCCATTTTGACCTGAACGATCTGGGGATGGGCCGCGACGGCTTTGTGAACCTTTACTATGACAGCAAGGACGCGGGCTTTTCCACCATTTCGGAAACCATCGCCACGGGCCAGTCGCTCGTCGGGGCCGAAACCGAGGTTGCGCTGGGTGAACGGATGACTTTTGGCGCCGATGCCTCGCTTTTCCGGCAGGATAACGGCAACCGGAAACTGGAGGGCGAGGTCCGCCTGGCCTATGACCTTTCCGACCGCCTTTCGCTGGAAGGCGGCGTGCAGCTGCTGGACCGCAACACGGTTGGCAGCCCGTCGGAAACCGGCAAACGCACGGACCTCGGCTTGCGGGTGAACTACACCGCGTCAGAGGCGCAAAGCTATTACCTGTTCGGGCAAACCACACTTTCCAAAACCGGCGGTCTGGCCAACAACAACCGTTACGGGGCCGGTTTCGATCTGGCGCTGAACGACAAGGTCGATCTTTCGGGTGAACTGTCCGGCGGCGATGCCGGCCCGGGCGGTGCGGTGCGTATCAGCTATGCCGCGACCGACAAAAACGAGGTCTACCTGGGCTACACGCTGGACCCGACTCGCAGCGGGGCAGGCGGGGCGCTTTCGGATAACGGGCGGGTTGTCATGGGGGGCAAATACCGCCTTTCCGACAGCATTTCGACCTATACCGAATATGTCTATGACATGCCCGACGACCAACGGTCGCTTTCACAGGTCTACGGTGTGATCTACACCCCCACCGATGCTTTCACCCTGTCTTCCACGGTCGAGCTTGGCTCGGTCAGGGATGCGGTCAGCGGGGATTTCGACCGGGTTGCCCTGTCCTTCGGGGCGGCCGAGGATTTCGGCGACGGTCAGGGCTGGCGTGCGCGACTTGAATACCGCGACGAGAACGGTGCAGGCACAGCGCGCGACCGCACCACTTGGGGACTGACCGGAGGCTATACCAACAGCGTCAATGACGACTGGCGTCTGATCGCCAATGTCGATGCCCTTCTGTCCCAAAGCGCCGACGGGGCGTTCCGGGACGGGCAGTATGTCAAGGCCTCTGTCGGGTATGCCTTCCGGCCTGTGGACAATGAAAAGTTCAACATGCTGTTGCGCTATACCTATCTGAACGACCAGCCGGGCGAGGACCAGGTAAGCGCGGACGGCTCTGTGGACGGGCCGTTGCAGATCAGCAATATCTTTTCTGTAAGCGCGGGCTATGACCTGTCATCGCAATTCACCCTCGGGGGGAAACTGGGCTATCGCAGCACACAGATGGCCCCGCGCGGAACGACGGCCTTTACCTCCAACACGGCGGCGCTGGCGGCGGCACGGATTGACTGGCATGTGGTCAGCGACTGGGATGCCATGGCCGAGGTCCGCCTGCTGCACACTGCGGAAACCGGAACCAACGAAACCGGCGCCGTGGCGGCTGTTTACCGCCACATTGGCGACAACCTGAAGATCGGTGCGGGCTTTGAGTGGGGCGGTGTTTCCGACAATATGGCCAACCTGAACTATTCCGGCCAGGGGTTGTTCCTGAATCTGGTGGCCAAGTACTGACCATAAAAACGGGGGCTTCGGTCCCCGTTTTCTATATCAGCACCACCTGCGTTCCGACCTTGGTCAGGCCGTAAAGCTCGGCGATGTGACGGTTGTAAAGGCCGATACAGCCGCTGGACGAGCGCCGCCCGATCTTGCGTTCATCCTGCGTGCCGTGAATGCGGAAATACTGCCAGCTCAGATACAACGCATGGGTGCCCAGCGGGTTTTGCGGCCCGGGTCCAACCACACGGGGCAGGTCGGGATTGCGCCGCAGCATAGAAGGCGTGGGGCGCCATGTCGGCCCGACAACCTTGCGCACAATAGAGGTCCGCCCCCGCCGTGTCATTTCTTCCGACTGCGGAACGCTGGTAGGGTAGAGCCTGTAGATCGACTGGTCCTCGGACCAGAAATGCAACGCCCGGGAAACGGTATCCACCAGAATCGCCCCGTTCCGTAGGGACGAAAAATGCGGCTGCCAGTGCCGGGCGCTGAAGCTGGAAATATTCCGCTTGATAGGCGGGGTGGCGACCTGTGCCAGGGCCGATGAGCCAAACAACAGGCTTGCACTTGCCGTGGTCAGGAATTTCCGTCTGGAAGGAAGGGTGTTCATACTGGCCTTTCATATTCACCTGCACTACTTTTCATTATATAAGGAAAATTGTGCAAACCAAGTGCGCAAAGCACACAAAACCGCGAAGCATCGGACGAGACGCAAGATATGACATTAAAACCCGCCATTTTATGTATGGCCCTGTTAGGGCTAACGGCTTGCGAGAGCCCTGTCGGCGGGCCGCCCCCGTCGGAACGCTATGACATAAGCGCCCAGCGGCGGGCGGAAATTCCCGAACGCATGTTGGGGGCTGTCAACCGGCTACGGGAAACGGCAGGGTTGGGGCCTTTGGTGCTTGATCCGGCGCTGTCCCGCGCGGCGATGGCACATTCAAAGGACATGTCCCGACAAAACCGCCCCTGGCATTTTGGCAGCGACGGCTCCTCGCCACTGGACCGGGTTGCGGCGGCAGGCTACGGCGGTGCTTTCCTCGGGGAAGATATTTCCGAAACCTATGAAACCGATCTGAAAACCGTCGCTATTTGGGCCGCAGACCCCGGAAGCCGCGCCGTCTTGTTGAATCCTGCGGCAACCCGGATGGGGGTCGGGTTCTTTCAGGAACGCACCGGAAAGCTGTGGTGGACCCTTGTGACAGGGAAAATGTAGGATTGAAGATGCGAAGTGGTCCTGTATTCCCGCCGTGTGGTCCGTTGAGAAACATACAGCGAGATGGTCGCGAAAATTCGGAGCAGTTGTTAAAATCGATCGACTAATGGGGAAGACGATTCAAAATGACGAAACGAAAGAACCATTCTCCCGAATTCAAGGCCAAGGTTGCGCTTGAGGCGATCCGCGAGGATATGACGATGGCGGAGCTGTCGAAGACGTGGACCAATCACGTTTTGATGCCGCCCCCAAATTCTCGTTTAAGCGGCAAATCTTTCGAAGGCCAAGTGGCATTACTCGCGATGTTGAACTTGTGATTGCTGTCCGTCGTGACCTTGTATTTATGGGTTCTGACCACTGATATGCTGTTTTGACGCATTATTCTGCCAACACGATGGTAGCCTACGTCAAAGCCCATCTCCTTCAACTCCTCCGTCATTCTTGGCCTGCCATAGCCGCCCGGGGAAAGGTTCTGCTGCTCTCGAATGAGCGCCAGAAGCACCATATCCGTGCGCTGGCTCTGGCTCATTGGACGCGACCGAAAAACCCGAAATTCGCGTGGGGTTTATAGGTCTATGCCCTAACATCCACAATCTGGCACAAGCGGTCTGTTGGAACTTTGCCACGGTTTTCTTTGCGAAGCTCGGCAATCTTGCGCTCCAGATCGGTTTGCATTGATGGCTTCCCGGGGTTTTCCGGTCCTGCTGCATCCAGTGGCTGAGCGTCGAAACCCCACCCCCAAAATCAGCCGCCTCCTGTTTGAATTCCGCCGTATTATTCTTTCCCATTCTCCTTTTGCGCATAATACGCGGTTAAAGGAGCGGCACAATTCCGCGACAGGTCCAGTCATGTGTCGGCCTTTCCGGTTCCGTGCAGGGCCTTGTTCAGGGCCTCGGCGATTTCATCGACATTGCGCAGGGTGATGTCGCTTTGGGTGAAGGGGATTTCGATGCCCTCTTCGGCAAAGCGCGCGGCAATGGCAAAGTTGATATCCGAGCGCACCGTCAGCATATTGTTGATGTCGCGCAGATAGACCCGCAGTTCGAAATCCAGCGAGCTGGCGCCGAAGTTCTGGAACACCACTTTGGGCGCGGGATATCCCAGCACCATCGGATGCGCCTTGCCCAGTTCCAGCAGGATGTCCTTGACCCTTTCGGGATCGGTTCCATAGGCAACCCCGATCGGGATCTTGACCCGTCCGGTGATGTCGGGGGCGGTGAAATTCTGCACGCTGCCGGCGATCAGCTCGGAATTGGGGATGATGACGGCGCAGCGGTCGAAGGTGTCTACCAGCGTGGCGCGCACGGAAATCTTGCGCACGGTGCCTTCGAAACCGCCGGCGGCGATCCAGTCGCCTTCCTTTATCGGCCGCTCGATCAGCAGGATGATGCCGGACACGAAATTCGACACGATGGTTTGCAGTCCGAAACCGACGCCGACGGAAAGGGCACCGGCGACGATGGCAAGGCTGGAAAGGTCAAGCCCCGTGGCCGAGATGGCCGCCAGAGCCGCCAGAAATATCCCCAGATAGTTGATGCCGGTCAGGATCGCCGTACGTCCGCCGATATCGATGCGGGTGCGCGGCAGAACCGTGTTTTTCACCGTGCGCTGGACGATTTTGGTGACGGTGTAGCCGATGCCGAAGATCAGCACGAACAACAACAGGTCCGACAGGGAAAACTGGCTGTTACCGATAGAGACGCCCTCGTTCAGCCAGACCCATATCTCGCGCAGGTCGTTGGGGCTGGCGCCCCAGATCAGGGCCAGAACCGGAATGGCAACCAGTGTCAGGACAAAGCCGAAAAACACCGGCACAAGGCGCACACGGTCGCGGCGCAGCTCGCTGTCCTCACTACCGATCCAGTATTCCAGCAGCGCGCGGGCCAGATCGAAAATCACCAGCAAAGAGGCGACAAATGCCAGCGATTCAATCATCGGGAAGATCAGGAACTGGGCTGCGGCGAAATAGCCGATGGCCGCCAGTATCGGGGCAACCAGCGCGATAACGAACAGCAGTTGCGATACGATATAGGACAGGCTGTTGGGGGTGGGCTCGCCGTCGCTTGCCCCGGCTTCTGACTGTCGGGCCGGACGGTTGCGCACCAGCCGCGACAGGCGGTAGAAGGCCAGCGCGGCAATGACGATCAGCGGGAAATGCAGGACCGCCTGTGTTTCGCGGCTGAAATCGGCCTGGGTGGCAATGGCGTTCAGGATGGTTTCCAGCGCATAGACGATACCCAGCGTCCAGCCGATGCGAAAGCCGCTGGCGTGGCGGGAATCGCTGTTACCCGCCCCGTCGGTGGCGTGGAACAGGCTGCGGCCCAGCCAGGGGCCGGCGATCAGCGCCGCCGCCACCTGCGGCAGCACAGCCACCACCGCCGAGCCGGCAATCCCGAACATATCCGAAGCCTTCACCGCAAAAATCAGCGCCACCGCACCGGCTGTCGGCATAACCAGCCCCGCCAGATTGGACAGGGCCGATATCCACAAGGATCCGGCCCCCGCGAAGTTTAGCGCCCGCTGGACAAGTTTGTTGAAGGTGCGGCGGATCCCCAGAATGAACCACAGCCCCAGCCCCAGCAACAACAGGGCCAGCGGCAGTTTCTGTTGCAAATCGGTCTTGCCGCTTTCCGAGGTGAAGGCGGTCATGACCTCGGTCGAAACTCGCGCGCCATAGTCCCCCAGATCGACTATTGCCGGCAGCCAGGACGCGGGATTAAGCGGTGTTGGCCCCATCTCCAGCAACTGGTCGGTAAAGCGCTGCCGGATGACCGAGCTGATCTCGGCCACCTGCGCATCCAGACGGGTCAGGGCGGACTGGGCTGCCAGCATGGGGACACTTTTGACAGCAATTTCCTGTTGCAGTTCCGTGCGTCGGGCCGCGATTTCGGGGGCTTCCGGCGTTCCGTCCGCCGGCGGGTCCCCAAGGGCGGCCAGTTCCTTTTGCAAGGGTTCCACGGCGGCCCTGGCATCCTCTTCCACCTGAACCATCTGGGCGCGCTGTTCTACCAGCGTGGCGCGCAGGGCCTCCATCGCGGGGGTAGAGGCCTGGTTGCTTTCCAGCACCTCGTCGGCCCGTTTCGCCGTGGCCGACCATTCGGCCATCTGCGCCGAGATATCGTCCTGCGCCAGCGCGCTGCCCAGCAAAAACAGGCTGATCAGCAGCCCGCGCAAAAGCGTGTTGAAAATCCGCATCCCTTGTCCTTCTTAGTCCTTTATGGCCACATCGGGCATTTCCGGTGCGGCCTGATCCAGCCAACGGGGCACCGGCAGGTTCTTGTCGCGCAAAAACGCCGGATTGAACAGCTTTGATTGATAGCGTGTGCCGTAATCCGCCAGAATAGTGACGATGGTTTTGCCCGGCCCCATTTCCCGCGCCATATGAATGGCCCCCGCCACGTTGATTCCGGACGAGCCGCCAAGGCACAGCCCTTCGTGTTCCAGCAGGTCGAACAGGATCGGCAGAGCCTCGGCGTCATGGATGTTGTAGGGCATGTCCACGGACAGCCCCTCCAGATTGCGGGTGATACGCCCCTGTCCGATCCCCTCCATGACAGAGCCGCCCTCGGCCTGCAGCTCCCCTGTGGTGTAATAGCTGTAAAGCGCAGCGCCGTCGGGGTCGGCCAGCCCGATCTGTATGTCGCGGTTGCGCTCGCGCAGGCCTGTCGCCACCCCTGCCAGTGTCCCCCCCGAGCCGACAGCACAGATAAATCCGTCAATCTTCCCGTCGGTCTGGTCGTAGATTTCCGGCGCGGTGGTGTCGATATGCGCCTGCCGGTTGGCCACATTGTCGAACTGGTTAGCCCAGATCGCGCCGTTGGGCAGGGTCTCGTTCAGCGCCGCGGCCAGGCGTTCGGAATAGCGCACGAAGTTGTTGGGGTTTTTGTAGGGCTTTGCCGGCACTTCGATCAGGGTGGCACCGGCCAGCCGGATCATGTCCTTCTTTTCCTGACTCTGGGTCTCGGGGATAACGATGACGGTTTTGAACCCCATCGCCGCGCCCACCAATGCCAGCCCGATACCGGTGTTGCCGGCCGTGCCCTCGACGATCGTGCCGCCGGGTTTCAGGGTGCCTTTGGCAATCGCGTCACGGATGATCCCCAGCGCCGCGCGGTCCTTGACCGACTGCCCGGGGTTCATGAATTCCGCCTTGCCATAGATATCGCATCCGGTGATTTCCGAGGCCTTCTTCAAGCGGATCAACGGGGTGTGCCCCACGGCTGCGGGCATATCGGCGTATCGGGTCATCGGCTGTCCTCCGGTTGGCGGTTTCTACGTTCTTACCCCGATCCGCACCACATGCCAATAAATTGCACGGGAAAATTGTGCCTACTTGGGGCAGGCGCGATCCGGCAGACGGGAGTCACAGACCCGAACCGATTTCAGATAGCTGCCCCAGCGGGATATTTCGTCCGGTTGCGGTTCGCGGGTCCAGGCCTTTTGCACCACATACAGGCTGTCATTCCCGCCGATCACCTTTATCAGATCCCATTCGGGCGTATGGGTCAGGGCGCTGTCGGGGCACATCATCACAAAGACGATGACATCATAGCCGTTTTCCACCCCCTCGTTCACCACCTGCCCTTGCGCCCCCTCGCAGTTCTGCGCCGAGATCTGCAGCATCCGGCCGGCAAAATCCGCTGCGCTGCCCTGGATGCCGCCGTAAACGATGTTGACGGTTACCATATCCTGCCAGTTTTCCACCGTCTGCCCCTGCGGGACCCATTCGGTAATGGCCTGCCGGCTGTTTGCGGCGCTGTAGCCCTCGACATAGCCATCGGGCACGGCAACCAGCAGGTTTTCATCCTGCATTTCCGCCTGAACAGCGGTGGCGACAAGGCCGGCAAGCGCCAGCGCGATCCATAAAATACGCAAAATAATTTCCTGTCATAAAAGGATTTGTGGAGTCAGCTCCACTTTTCACCGGTGCGTTTGGCGATCACGCCGCCGATAGCGGCCAGGATGACAATTGTTGCGGCAATGCGCCAGTCCAGCGCCGCGCGCCCGTATTCCATCATGCGCGCCGGAATTTGCAACAGGGCCGACATCGGCTGGTAATAGGCGTGGTGCAGCATGCCCTGAATCATATGGTTAACAGCGAAGAGGAACAGCATCCACAAAACCGCCGTTACCCCCGAGCGCAAGCCCAGCCCTGCGGCCGAGCGGTCCTGAAATCTGGCCTGACTGCCCAGCCCGCGCCAGCCCACCAGCAGCCCCACGATCGCAGCGGTAATGGCCATGCCGTTTGCCTCGCGTTCCAGCGACGGGTAGACATTGACCACCACCATGATCACCAGAACCCCGGCCAGCGCCATATATATTGCGGATACGAGTTTCGCTGCTGTCGGCATAATTCCCCCTAGGCACGCCCGAATGTGATTTGTGTTACATCTGTTGTGCCAGCCTTAAACGCCGCAGCGCAAGAGGCAAGATAATAATTCCACATGCGGCGGAAACGGTCGTCAAACCCCAGCGCCGCGATGTCGCCCCATGCCCCGTTGAAACGCCGGTGCCAGTGGCGCAGGGTGCGCGAATAATCGGCGCCGAATTCGAAGCTGCCAAGGTTTTTCAACCCGCATTGCCGTGCCATGGCGTCCAGCACATAGGGGCTGGGCAGCATGCCGCCGGGGAAGATATGTTTCTGGATGAAATCCACACCCCTGCGGTAACGGTCGAACATATCCTCGCGGATGGTGATCACCTGCAGTGCGGCGCGCGCCCCCGGTTTCAGGCTGCGGCGCAGGGTGCAGAAATAGGTCGGCCAGTATTTTTCGCCCACGGCCTCGAACATTTCAACCGAGGCAATGGCGTCATACTGCCCCCGTTCGTCGCGATAGTCCTGCAGGACTATCTCCACCCGTTCGTTCAGGCCGGCCTTGAAAATTCGCTTGCGGGCGAAATCATACTGTTTTTGCGAAATCGTCAGCCCCTTCACCCGCGCCCCGCGCCTGCGCGCCGCATATTCGGCAAACCCGCCCCAGCCGCAGCCGACCTCCAGCACATGGTCGCCCTGACGCAGGGCGAGGGAGTCGCACAGCGCCTCGTATTTGCGGGCCTGCGCGGTTTCCAGATCGCCGCCCCGATCGAACAGCGCTGCGGAATAGGTCATGCTGTCGTCCAGCCACAGGCGGTAAAAATCGTTGCCCAGGTCATAATGGCGCGCGATATTCTTGCGGGCCTGTTCTTTTGTGTTGCGCCGGCACCAGTGTTGCACCCGATCCCAGAGCCGCACCATCGCCAGCCCGCCGAGCGCGGCATTGACCCGCCGGTTCACCCCGATCAGCACATCCAGCAGCGCCAGCAGGTCCGGCGTGTCCCACCAGCCATCCATGTAAGCCTCGGCAAAGCCGGTCTTGCCGTCGCGCAAAATCCGTTTGAACATCGCCTCATTGCGCACATTGATGCGCCCGTGCGGCCCGTCCGCCGCGCCGTCAATGCGAAACACCCGCCCGTCCGGCAAGGCGAATTCCAGCGTTCCGGCCTTCAGATTTGACAGAATATCGAAGATTGCCGCAAAGCGCGGCGGCAGATCCTGTTCGCCTTCCAGTGTTGCAATACTGTCCATAGCTATACCCCCCCGTCGGGAAGCATAGCAGATTTTCGGAAAATTTTCAAAACCGGCGCGCTATAGCACCTGATCAAGCGCCCTTATCAGCTTTTGCACCTCGTCCCCGGTCGTGTAATGCACAAAGCTTAGCCGCAGCACCCCGTGCGCGGGATCGATGCCCAAAGCCTGCAGCAGACGCACGGCATAAAAATCACCGCCCCCTGCCATAATCCCGTGCTCTGCCAAGGCGCGTGCGGCCTTTTCCCCGGGGTGGGACAGGGCCATCGCGACCGTGGGAACGCGCCCCTCTGCCCGGTCCGAGCCGATCAGGCGGATGTCGTTGCGCGCGC
>JALWQC010000350.1 GCA_027080755.1 Paracoccaceae bacterium | reverse complement strand
AAGACGGGCGCATCGCCTTTGTCAATACGCGGTTCAACTGCGTGTCCGTCCTGTCGAAAACCCGCAGCTTCAAGCCAATCTGGAAGCCCGCCTTCATCTCC
The DNA here is from genome assembly GCA_027080755.1 of Paracoccaceae bacterium. Lineage (GTDB taxonomy): Bacteria > Pseudomonadota > Alphaproteobacteria > Rhodobacterales > Rhodobacteraceae > NORP23. The sequence continues at coordinate 3,773 of JALWQC010000350.1, read as the reverse complement.
AAAATCGTGGACGAGGACCGCTGCCACCTGAACGGCATGGCCATCGAGGACGGCAAAATCCGCTATCTGACCGCCGTCAGCAAATCCGACACCATCGACGGCTGGCGCGACCGGCGCGCCGATGGCGGCATCATCATCGACTATGAAAAAAACGAGGTCGTCGCCACCGGCCTGTCCATGCCCCATTCCCCGCGCATGTATAACGGCCAGCTCTGGGTGCTGAATTCCGGCACGGGGGAACTGGGGCGGATCGCCTTCAACAAGGCCGGCAAAAAGGGCAAATTCGTGCCGGTGGCTTTCTGTCCGGGCTTTGTGCGCGGGCTGGCCTTTAGCGGCAAATACGCCTTTGTCGGCCTGTCGAAACCGCGCTATCAACGGTTCAAGGGGCTGCCGCTGGACGAAAAGCTGCAACAGGCGGATTCCGAGCCGTGGTGCGGCATCCAGATTATCGACCTGGAAACAGGCACCTGCGTGCAATGGCTGCGCATCGACGGGGCCATCGGGGAACTCTATGACGTCGGCGTGCTGGAAGGCGTGCGCACGCCCATGTCGCTCGGGTTTATGGGGGGCGAGATTATGTCCCTGATCACCCACGAGGATCTGGAGGAGGCCAAATGAAAAAAGCCCTGTTCCTGACCTCTGTCCTGTTCGCCCTGCCCGCCGCCCTCTCGGCCCAGCAGGCCCCTGCCCCGTCCGGCCGGATCACAGCCGCCGAAACCCCCTGGCAGGTAAACTGCGTTTCTGCGGATAACGACGCGCTGTCCTGCCAACTGGCAAAGGAATTGCAGCTGGGCCAGAACCGGCAGGTCATCACCCGCGCCACCCTTTTCCTTGACGAAACCGGCATCCCCTATCTGCGGGTGCTGCTGCCCCATGATCTGAGCATCCCGGACGGGCTGAAACTGCTGGTGGATGAAAAAGAGATCCTCGAGATCCCCTACACCACCTCCCGCCCCGAGGGGATCTACGCCCGCGCCCCGCTGGACGCTTCGGCCATCGCGGCGCTGAAAGAAGGCGCGGTCCTCGGGCTGGCGGCCACCCGTCGCGACGGCAAGGGCCTGATCCTGCAACTGGACCTTTCGGGATTTGCCAGCGGATTTGAAAAACTGTAACGGCTACAGTTCCTCCAGCATATCCAGCACATCGCGCCATTCGCGGAAGAACAGCAGGGCGCCGATGCCGTCGTATTCGCTAAACTCGATCCAGTCGTAATCCTGCACAAATTCGTTAAAGGTGTCGCGGTTGATATACTGGCTTTCGTTGCCCCAGAGGAATTTCACCGGCACCTTGCCCCTGATCGCCTCGGCAAATTCGGCCCAGTTGGTACGGGTATACAGGATCGCCTCGGCAGCAAAGGCCTGATGCGCCGTTTTCGTGTCCGACAGGGTCACATCCGAGCCTTCGGCAATCGCCGCGTAGCATTCCGGATCGTCACACATCCGCAAATCCCCCGCACTATTGGCAAAGACCGAGTGCATGAACTTCCGCTTGCCCTGCTTGCGCGCCCACAGATAGCCGGCCTTGACCATAAACGGCAGCAGATGCGGGGCATAGCGGGCGTTGGCCAGAATGAAACGGTACCACTTGTCCATGCGCTCGTATTGCTCGGTCTTGGTCAGGGGCAGGATGCCCTCGCACATGATGATACCCTTGACCCGGTCGGGGTATTTCGCGGCAAAGGAAAAGGCAAAGAAACCGTCGCTGCCAATGGAAATGATCGGGCAGGTTTTCACCCCCTCGCGATCCAGAACCGTGCGGATATCGGTGGCGATCTCTGCGTCTATATCGCTGCCCTTGCGATAGAAATCCGAACCCCCGTAACCGCCGCGGATCATCACCACCACCTTGATCCCGCGCGCCTTCGCCGCCGCCTCGGCCGAGGCAGGCCAGCGCGTAAACCCCAGATCCGAGGGCAGAAACAGCACCGGCCGCCCCTTCGGATCCCCCAGCACCAGATATTCCAGCCGCCGCCCGTCGGAACGCAGAACCGCCAGCGTTTCGCGCGGCTCCAGCGTCATTTGCGTATCGGGCAGGGGGGCGCCGACATCCTCGGTCGTGTCAACGCTGACCACATCCAGCAGGGTCAGGACAAGGCGCACCAGCTCTGCCTGCGTGTGGGTGTCGGTCTTGCCCATGATCGCGCGCACCTGCGCACGCACCGTTTCCACGGACCTTTCCCGCATTTGCGCAATCTCGCGCAGGGTCTTGCATTCCACAATCGCCCGCAACACCGAGATTTCCGCCTTTGACAGCCCGAAAGTATCCGCCAGCAGGCCGTCGAACCCCTCGGGCCAGCCGGTTTCCGAGGTGACAATCACCGCAAAAGGCCCGATTTCCACGTCAAAAGCCGCGCGAATCTGGAAAATAACCGAGCGGTTGCCCCGCATCGAATGGAACCGCAGCGTCCGCGCCTTGTTTTCCAGATCCCGCAGGGTGGCGCGCACCTCCTGTTGCAGGTGGTCCACGTCCTCCGGCTCGAACGGCAGATCGGCCAGCCGGCTGCCCTTTTCCAGATGCAAAACCGCCGCCGCCTGATCGTTGACCGCCCGCACAACCAGCGATGAATCCACGCTGAAAGCGGCGACCTTTTCAAGGTTTTTCAGGACCGTCTGGTATTTGCCGGCCTCCTGGTCCTGCCCGTCCTGCCAGCGGTCCAGAAACAGCGCCGCGCGGTTGAAATGATCCTCGAAACTGGTATCGGCAAAGGCGCCGGCCATATTGCCGCGCCCGATCCAGCCCTCCCATGTTTCCACGAGCGCCTCCAGGCGGGCCGGATCCACCGCCACGTCATAAAGCTGGTCCAGAACGCGCGCGTCCTCAATCGGTTTATCGTCCATAGGTGGCTTGCTGTCCAAAGTTGCTGCCGTAACGTCATAACAGATTTTTCAGGGCGCAAATACCCGTTTTTTCGCAAAATCCCGTGCGGATTAATCTTTTTCAAAGGTTTTCACACCACAACAGCGGCATTTGTAACTATCAAAGGTTTTCCATGCGCCCTGTTTTTCTGCTGTTTTTCCTCGCCGCCTGTGTCGGCCCCAAAAGCCCCCCCGATGTGGAACCGGACAAGATGGCCCATTTCACGGTCGGGCTGATCGCCTCGGAATTTGTCACCGAAAGGACGGGCGACCCGTGGAAGGGCTGCGCGGCGGCGCTGGGGCTGGGGGTGCTGAAGGAACTCTACGACCGCCCCACGACCGGTTTCAACACGCGCGACCTGCTGGCCACCGGTCTGGGGGGCTGTGCGCTGACCTGGACGTTTTAGCGCAGACCTAGCCGGCGCGGAACACCCGCGCCCAGTCGCTGCCTTCGGGCCGGATCCGCAAGGCGTCCGGCGTGATTTTTTCCACGATATAGGGCTGGTCTTTCCGCCCTGCACCGGGGGTTTCCAGCGTCAGGACCAGACGGCCGTTTTCCAGCCTCCAGCCGGTATAGCGCTGCGTGTTGCCCGCGCCGTTTTCCACCTGCCCCGTCGCGGTGAACACATAGGAATCGCCGTCGCTGCCGGGCAGGACCTCTATCCATGTGCCGACGAAGGCCTGTTCCTGCAGGGCCGGCATGACGGCGGGGCGCGGCTCGGGCGGGTGGACGACGGGGGAGCAGGAGGTCAGGGGGTTGAGCGCGAACAGAATCGGGAAAAATTTCAGCATCGGCGTTGCCTTTCACGGGGTTTGCGCGCAACCTTCCACCGGATAGCCGCAAAACACAAGGGGACAGCCATGACCACCAGCGATTTCGATTTTGACACCCCGATTGATCGGCGCGCGGTGCCGGCG
>JALWQC010000349.1 GCA_027080755.1 Paracoccaceae bacterium | reverse complement strand
GCCCTTGGCGGCGGCGCTGTAGGGTATATAGGGTTCGCAGGATTGTTTAGCGTATTGTTCTGGCGCCGCAGGAGGGCCGTGTGAGCAAAAATTCGTCAACACGCCCGTTTGCCGGTTTTGAATGGGCAATCGCGTGGCGCTACCTCAGGGCCAAAAGGGCCGAGGGGGGCGTCTCTGTGATGACGTGGATTTCCCTGATCGGGATCTCGCTGGCGGTGTTTGCGCTGATTGCCACGCTGGCCGTGCGCTCCGGCTTCCGCTCCGATTTTATCGACACCATTCTGGGGGCCAACGCCCACGTCACGATTTACGAGGCCAACTACGGCACCGGCGGGCAGCGGCTGGGGATTACCGACTATGTCGCGATGGCGGACCGGGTGCGGGGCGTGGACGGCGTGCTGCGGGTGGCCCCGGCGATTCGCGGGCAGGTGATGGCCACCGCCAACAAACGCAACGCCGGCGTAGAGGTCTACGGCGAAACGCTGGAAGATCTGCAAACCCTGCCGCTGGTCGCCCATCCCGAAACCGCACAGGGGGCGCTGGCGGATTTCAACGACGGAGTGGCGATCGGTTCGGGTGTGGCGCGGGAACTGGGGCTGCGGGTCGGGGATTTCATTACGCTGATCTCGCCGGACGGGGTGAAAACGCCCTTCGGGACCTCGCCGCGGATCAGCGACTACAAGGTGGTCTATATCTTTCAGGTCGGGCGCTCGGATATCGACCGCACCCGCATCTACATGCCTTTTGCCGAGGCGCAAAGCTATTTCAACCGCGAAGGCACGGCGGACGAGTTGGAAGTCTCTGTAAAAGATCCCGAAAACATAGAGGCCCTGCGCATCCCCCTGCTGCAAGCGGCGGGCGAGCGGGCCTATATCTGGACATGGCGTGATTCCTCGGGCGGGTTCCTGCGGGCCTTGCAGGTGGAAGACAACGTGATGTTCGTGCTGATGTCGATTCTGGTGCTGATCGCGTCGATGAACATCATTTCCGGTCTGGTGATGCTGGTGAAAAACAAAACCCGCGATATCGGGATTCTGCGCACCATGGGGCTGTCGCAAGGGTCGATCATGCGGATTTTCTTTATTTCCGGCGCCAGTATCGGGCTGGTCGGCACCACCGTCGGCGTGGTGCTGGGCAGCCTGTTCGCCATCTACATCGACCCGATTTTTTCCTTTGTGGACGGCATCATGGGCGGCGGAGTCTGGGATCCCAACGTGCGCTACCTGTCGCATCTGCCGGCCAAGCTGGAACTGGACGACGTGCTAAGTGCGGTGTCCCTGTCGCTGTTCCTGTCCTTCGTCATCACGATTTTCCCGGCGCGCCGCGCGGCACGGCTGGACCCGGTGGAGGCGTTGCGAAATGAATAGCCCGACGCTGGAGCTGCTGGATATCCACCGTGTGTTCAACAAGGGCAAACCGAACGAGGTGCGCGTGCTGGAAGGGGTGTCCCTGACGCTGGGCGCGGGGGAAATTGTCGGGCTGGTGGCCCCCTCGGGGGCGGGGAAATCCACCCTGCTGCATGTGGCCGGTCTGCTGGACAAGGCCGACAGCGGGGTTGTGAAAATCGGTGGCACGGTGGCCTCGGACCGCTCGGACAGGGCGCGCACGGCGATGCGGCGCGACAATGTCGGCTTTGTCTACCAGTTCCACCATCTGCTGCCGGAATTTACGGCGCTGGAAAACGTGGTGCTGCCGCAACTGGCGGCCGGTGTGCCCAAGGGGGTGGCGCGGGCCCGGGCGCGGGACCTGCTGGCCAAGGTCGGGCTGGACAACCGCCTGAACCACCGCCCCGCCGAATTGTCGGGCGGGGAACAACAACGGGTCGCCTTTTGTCGGGCGCTGGCCAACAGTCCGCGCGTTTTGCTGGCGGATGAGCCGACCGGCAATCTGGACCCCGAAACAGCCAACAGGGTTTTTGCAATCCTGCTGGATCTGGTGCGTGAAACCGGCCTGTCTGCGCTGGTTGCCACGCATAACCACGACCTCGCGGCACGCATGGATCGCGTGGTCAAACTGGCATCAGGACATCTGGAATAGGGAGGGTAAGGAAATCCTGTAACGAACATTTAACTTTTCATGCAGGATTTCTTAAGGGTTCGCCCCTAATCCTGCACACGGCCCCAAGAATGGTCAAAAAGACCACATTTTTTAAAATTCCCGAGGAAACACCATGAAAACCGAACCAAGTTTTCGCGAATCCGTAGATATCATGTTCAACCGTGCTGTGGCGCTGATGGATCTGTCGCCCGGTCTGGAACAGAAAATCCGCGTCTGCAATTCCACCTATACCGTGCGTTTCGGCGTGCGTCTGCGCGGCAAGATCGAAACATTCACCGGCTATCGTTCCGTGCATTCGGAACATATGGAACCGGTCAAGGGCGGCATCCGCTATGCCACCGGCGTCAATCAGGACGAGGTAGAGGCGCTCGCCGCGCTGATGACCTACAAGTGCGCACTGGTGCAGACACCTTTTGGCGGCTCCAAGGGGGGGTTGTGCATCGACCCGCGCGAGTGGAACGCCCACGAGATGGAGCAGATCACCCGCCGCTTCGCCTACGAGCTGATCAAGCGCGACCTGATCAGCCCCTCGCAGAACGTTCCGGCGCCGGACATGGGCACGGGCGAACGGGAAATGGCCTGGATTACCGACCAGTATCGCCGCATGAACACCACCGACATCAACGCCAGCGCTTGCGTCACCGGCAAGCCGATCAACGCCGGCGGCATCCAGGGCCGGGTAGAGGCCACGGGCCGCGGTGTGCAATACGCACTGGAGGAATTTTTCCGCTACGAGGAAGACAAGGCCAAGGCCAACCTGACCGGCACACTGGACGGCAAGCGGGTTATTGTGCAGGGGCTGGGCAACGTGGGCTATCACGCCGCCAAATTCCTGTCCGAGGAGGACGGCTGCAAGATCACGGCCGTGATCGAACGTGACGGCGCGGTTGTGAACCCCGACGGGCTGGCGATCGAATTCCTGAAGGAACACATCATCCTGACCGGCGGGGTCAAGGGCTTTGCCGGTGGTGAATATGTCGAGGATGGCGCCGCCGTTCTGGAACAGGAATGCGACATCCTGATTCCGGCTGCGATGGAAGGGGTTATCAACCTGAATAACGCCAAAAACATCAAAACCAAGCTGATAGTAGAGGCCGCCAACGGCCCCGTGACCGCCGGTGCCGATGAAATCCTGCGCAAGAAGGGCATCGTGATCATCCCCGATATGTATGCCAACGCGGGCGGGGTGACGGTGTCCTATTTCGAATGGGTCAAGAACCTTAGCCACATCCGTTTCGGCCGTATGCAGCGCCGCCAGGAAGAATCGCGCCACCGTCTGATTCTGGAGGAACTGGAACGCCTTAGCCAGGATCCGGCGATCAGCTGGGAACTTTCCGACGGGTTCAAGCAGAAATACCTGAAGGGCGCGGGGGAACTGGAACTGGTGCGCTCGGGGCTGGATGACACGATGCGCGCCTCTTATCAGGCGATGCGCGAGGTCTGGCACAACAACCCCAAGGTAGACGACCTGCGCACTGCCGCCTATCTGGTGTCCATCGGGCGGGTGGCGGCCAGCTACCGTTCCAAAGGGTTGTAATACCGGGGCGGGGCGGTTCCGGCTGCCCCGCTCACGACAAGTTGCGTTTCCTTGGGCGGGGGCTGTTGTATTCTGCCCCGAACACAGGAGGAAACCGATGCGCCTTGCCCTTGCCGCCACCCTTGCCACGCTGATGCTGGCCCCCGCCGTTCAGGGCGAAACCGTGGCCTTTGACGACAGCTGGAAACAACAGGGGTTTCTGCGCCTGTCGCCCAACCGCTATGAACTGGGGGGCGGGTTTATGGGGATTTCCTCGGACAACTCGGTTTCTTTGATCTATCGCCCGCTGCCCGCCAGCCTGCGCCATGCCACAAAGGCG
>JALWQC010000348.1 GCA_027080755.1 Paracoccaceae bacterium | reverse complement strand
GCGCGTGACAGGCCGATAATCGCCCCGAAATGGCCGTTCAGGTAAAAGCCGACGACCACGGCCACAACCAGCATTTTTATGAAAGTTTTGAAGAATTCTACCAGACCGGACAGGCCGAATTTGTTTTTTGCCCCCGAGATCGGGGAAATACGGCTAAGCTTCGGGATCAGCTTGTCCGGTGCCACAACAAAGCCGCGCTGCCCGACCAGCGAGGCCAGAACCAGCGCGAGGGGGACGATAAAGATCGGGGCCAGCGGTGCGATTGTGCGCAACAGAATCCCGCCCGAAACCGCCAGCCCGCCGGGGCCGAGGATCTGCCCCTCCAACCGGTCGGGCATCGACAGGAAGACCGCCAGACCGGCCGCCGCGCGGGGAATGATCGCCGCCCCAAAAGCCAGAAAAGCCACCAGAAGCCCCAGATAGGCCGCCGCCACCGACAGATCCGCGGATTTTGCGATATCGCCCTTTTTGCGGGCTTTTTCCAGTTTTTGCGGCGTGGCCTCATGGGTTTTTTCGCCGCTATCGCCTGCCCCCCCCGACATCAGGGCGCCCCCATCGGATTGCCCAGCACCATATCCATCCGCCCGCTCCAGACCAGCAGGATCGTCGGGGCCGCCAGCCCCAGCAGCAGGATGGCAACGCCGGTAATCAGCGGCGCCCCGATGAACGCCACCATCAGGGAAGGCATCGCCCGGTTAATCGCCCCCAGCCCGACGTTATAGGCGAAAGAGGCCACCAGAAACGGCGCCGCCATGGTTAACGCCAGCGCGAAACTGGCCGCGACATGCGCCACGCCCCAGCTGGCCACATCCCCCCCCGAAGGCATCAGGCCGGCGGGAAAAATCCGGTAGGAATCGATCATGGCCAGGGCCACCTTTTCCGGCAGGCCCAGCGCCATAACCAGCGCCAGCCCTGTCATTACCAGCAGGTTTCCCATCGCCGGCATCGGGTCGGGCGTGGCACCGGCCCCCGCGATTTGCGAGATCGACACGCTTTGCGCCGCAATCGATCCGGCCAGTTGCAGGGCCAGTACCAGCAGGCGGATGGAAATGCCGATCAGCAGGCCGATCGCCGCCTCTGTCACCATCAGGCCGGGCATTTGCGCCAGGGTCAGCCCGCCCGGCAGGGTCGCGGCCACCGAGGGCCAGACAATCGCGGTAAAGGCCAGCGTAACCAGCAGCCGGATGCGCATCGGGCTGTTCTGTTCCCCGAAGCCGGGCAACAGGGCAGCGATGGCCCCGACCCGCATCAGCACCAGAACCAGCGCGACGAATCCCCCCTCGCCAAAATCCAGCAGATCTGTCAGGGCCGCGTAATTCACGCCACCCCCACCAGCGTCGGCTTGGAATTCGCGCCGACTTCTTCAAAGGAAAAGACCGGATTGCGGATGCCCTTGGCCGACAGGACCGTATGCACAAACCGCCGCCGCCGTGTGGAGGTAATCACCGCCGGATAGCGCCCCTGATTGCCTGCCTTGGCCAGTTTTTCCCCGACCGAGTTTGCCAGCCGGTTGAAATCCTCGGGCGGGAGGGCGACATCCACGGCCCCGGTTTCGTCCTCTATCTGGTATTTGCGGAACAGCTCTTCCCAGTCATTGGAAAGCTGGACGAGGGGCAGGCTGCCATCCGGCTCTTCCAGCTCGGCAATGATCTGGAAGCCGAGACGGTGGCGCACATGCTCGCAAATCGCCTCGGCCCCTTTCAGGTAGCTGTTCACCTCGGCAATGGATTCCAGAATAAGCGGCAGGTTGCGGATAGAGACCCGCTCCTCCAGCAACAGACGCAGCACCGAATGCAGCGTGTCCATCGGCACCTTGTCCGGCACCATTTCATCCAGCATTTTACGGTTCGCTTCCGCGCGCGCCGGATCGGAAACGGCCACGAATTCATCCAGAAGCTTGCGCAGGGAACGGCGGGAAAACAGCCGGCCGAAGTTCTGCTTGACCACCTCCAGCAGATGCGTCGCGACGACCTCTGTCGGGGTGACGACGGACATGCCCAGCAGCGCCGCCTCGTCCTGAAGCTCGGGGGAAATCCAGCGGGCGGGGGCGCCGTAGACCGGCTCTTTCACATCGCGGCCCTCGGGCGGGGGCATGTCGGGATCGTTGATCAGCGCCAGCACCATGCCCTTTTCCAGAACGGATCGCGCGACCTCTACCCCCTGAATGCGGATCGCATATTCGCCCTCGTTCAGCATTGGGGAATCGGTCAGGCGGATCTCGGGGATGATCACGCCGTATGTGCCGGCAATATGGTTGCGCATGTTGGTGATGCGGGTGTCCAGCCCCGTGGTGGCATCCATGACCGTGCTGACCAGATCGGGGGCGAATTCGATGTGGATTTCGTCCAGATCCAGCATATCCCCCAGCGTTTTCCCGACGGGGCCGCTGTCCACCTCTATCATGGCGGCGGCGTCCTGTTTCTTGGCCCGTTGCTGCTTGCGATAGGCAAACCACGCCGCCGCACCAAGGGCCGCCGCGCCGAGGGTGAACGGCACCAGCGGCAGCCCCGGGATCAGCGCAAACAGCAACATCAGCGCCGCAACCGTTGCCAGTGCCGAAGGGAAGCGCCCCAGCTGGTCCAGCAAAGCCTTGTCGGTGGAGCCGTGCATCCCGCCCTTGGACAGCAAAAGCGCGGTCGCGATGGAAATAATGACCGAGGGTATCTGGCTGACCAGCCCGTCCCCGACCGTCAGGATCGCATAGGTTTCAAAGGCCTTTCCGATCGGCATCCCGTGCAGGAACAGCCCGATCGACAGCCCCATAACCAGATTGAGCAAGGTAATCAGCAGCCCCGCGATCGCATCCCCCTTGACGAATTTGGAGGCCCCGTCGAGCGAGCCGAAAAACGTGGTTTCTTCCTGCTCTATCCGCCGGCGTTCCTTTGCCTCGGCATGGCCGATGACACCGGCGGCCATGTCGCTGTCAATCGCCAGCTGCTTGCCCGGCATCCCGTCCAGCGCAAAACGGGCGCCAACCTCGGCCATGCGGCCCGCGCCCTTGGTGATAACGATGAAATTCACGATCATCAGAACGCCGAAAACCACCAGCCCCATAAACACGGACCCGCCCATGATAAAGCGCGCAAAGCCATAGATCACATCCCCTGCCGCATCCGGCCCCGTATGCCCCTCGCCGATAATCAGCTTGGTCGAGGAAACATTAAGCGACAGGCGCAGCATCAGGCTGGCCAGAAGGATGGTCGGAAAGGACGAAAAATCCAGCGGGCGTTCGATAAACAGCGTGATGGTAAAGATCAGAATGGCAAGGCCGAAGCTGACCGACAGCCCCAGATCCAGAATCCACGCCGGCATGGGCAGAATCATCATCACGATCACCGCCATCAGTGCCAGCGCCAGCAGGACGGTTGGCTGGAACAGCATGGAGATATGGAAGTTCTTCAGCATCAGAACAACGCCCCCGCCGATCTGGTTAACAGCGGGCTGGCGCTGGTGGCGACCAGACCGCCGGCCAGACTGCCGTTACGCACCGGCACGGCCTGCAAGGTGGCAGGGGCAAACGGCCCCCAGGTGGAAATCCGCGGCTTTACCGCCGGCACAACTGGAGCCACCTCCGCCGAGGCCACGACCACCGGCAATTTGGGCAGCGGTTTGCCCGACAGATTGGCCATGATCCGTTCAAACCGGTCGCGATAACCCGCCGCCAGTGTTTCCGTGCGCGAATGATAGGCCCCCGCCGCCCAGGACCAGCTGCCGCCCTCGTTGAACAGATCGGTCATGAATTTTGCGGCATAGCTGGCATTGTCGAGCGGCTCGAACATCTGGTCGAACGAGGTAAATGCCTGCCCGTGCCAACGATGGTTGATCTGGAAACAGCCGACATCGAAGCTGCGCGCGCCGTTGGCATAGCTGTCCTGCACAAAGGCCAGAGCCTCGGCCCGGGTGTCGAACCAGTATCCCTT
>JALWQC010000347.1 GCA_027080755.1 Paracoccaceae bacterium | reverse complement strand
GGACATAGTTTTCCGCCTCGTCCGGCAGGTCGAAATTGATGACATGGGTGATGCCCGGAACGTCGATGCCCCGCGCCACGATGTCGGTGGCGACCAGAACCTTGACGAAACCGTTCTTGAATTTCCCCAGCGCCCTTTGGCGCGCGTTCTGGGCCTTGTTGCCGTGGATGGCCTCGGCCTCGACACCGTCGGTGATCAGGTTTTTCGCCACCTTGTCGGCGCCGCGTTTGGTGCGGGCGAAAACGATCACGCGCTCTACCTCGGGGTCGTTGACCAGTTCCAGCAGGCGGCCGCGTTTGTAGGGGCCTGTGATCAGCTCTGCGCGTTCCTCGATCTTGGCGACGGTGGTGGCCTGCGGGGTGACCTCTACGCGCACGGGGTCGGTCAGGAAGCTTTCGGCCAGCGTGCGCACCTCGCGCGGCATGGTGGCGGAAAACAGGGCCGACTGGCGGCGCGGATGCAGGCGCGACAGGATGCGCTTGACCGGCTGCACAAACCCCATGTCGAGCATGCGGTCGGCCTCGTCCAGAACCACGAAGCGGACCTCGTCGAGGCGGATTTTCTTGTCGTTTACCAGATCCTCGAGGCGCCCGGGCGTGGCAATCACCACGTCAACGCCCCGGCTGATTTTCTTGATCTGGCCGCCGCGCGAAACGCCGCCCAGAACCAGACAGGTGGTAACGCCCGCGCCGCCGGAAAACTGTTTGAAGTTGTCCTCTATCTGCACGGCCAGTTCGCGTGTGGGGGCCAGCACCAGCGCGCGGCAGGATTTGGGCGAGGGCCGCCCCTGCATCTGCAGGATCTGGTGCAGGATCGGCAGGCCGAAAGCGGCGGTTTTGCCGGTGCCGGTCTGGGCGACGCCCAGAATATCGCGCCCGTCGAGCTGGGCCTGAATGGATTGTTGCTGGATCGGGGTGGGGGTGGTGAAGCCGCTGCGCTGCAACGCGTTCATCAGTCGTTGGTCCAGGCCGAAGCTCTGGAAGGTCGTATTCGTCAAAATGTATCCCTTTGGGCTGTGTCAATGCCTCAAGACGCTGAATTGCTTCGGGGGTACTGACGTGAAGGCTTGCATATGAGGGGTAGCGGGCGGGAAATCAACCCCCCTTGCGGGAATTGGCGGGTTTGGCGGGCGGGACGGGGAAGGTTAAAGAACCACTAAACCGGTTTAGTGGATATGTCGCGAGTCCGGTAGCGCACTGTAACGGCAAGGTTTTTCAGGGAATTCCCCCATCCCCCGCTCGCGAATTAACCAAATATCAACCGCTTAGGCCACAACCCAGTTTTCCCCCTCGGGACGCAGCGGAACGGGGATCAGCCGGCAGCCGAGCGCCGGCCCCTTGATGCCGGCGCCGCTTGTCGCATCGAATTTCCCGTCATGGTTGGAACACAAAAGCGCCCCGTCCGCACCAAGGATCCCTTCGGTGCGGTGGTCCAGCGGCAGGAACCGGTGCGGGCAGAGGTTGACATAGGCCCGCGGCCCCTGCGGCGTTTGCACAACCAGATAGGGAAAGGCCCCGATAGCCGCCACAAAAACCCCCTGTGTGCGGATATCGCGATCGGCACACAGGGGGGTGCCGCTGGCGGGCGCGTCCGGAAATTCGCTGTAGTGCATCAGGCGTCGGCGGAAATCACGCCGCGTTCGATCTGGTCGCGCTCGATGCTTTCGAACAGGGCCTTGAAGTTGCCCTCGCCAAAGCCGTCGTCGCCCTTGCGCTGGATGAACTCGAAAAAGATCGGCCCGACCACGGTTTTGGAAAACACCTGCAGCAGGATCCGGGTCTGCCCGCCGTCCACGACGCCCTCGCCATCAATCAGGATACCGTGCTTTTTCATGCGCTCTATCGGCTCGCTATGGCCGGGGACGCGCTTGTGGCTCAGGGTGTAATACATGTCGGGCGGGGCGGGCATGAATTCCATCCCCTTGGCCGCGATCGCATCGGTAGAGGCATAGATATCCTCGCTTGCCACGGCGATATGCTGGATGCCTTCGCCGTTGTATTCCTTCAGATATTCCTCGATCTGGCTGTTTTCATCGGCGCTTTCGTTGATCGGTATGCGGATACGGCCGCAGGGCGAGGTCAGGGCGCGGGAATAGAGGCCGGTCATCTTGCCCTTGATGTCGAAAAAGCGGATCTGTTTGAAGCCGAAAATATCGCAATAGAAATTATACCACTTGTCCATATTGCCGCGTTTGACGTTATGCGTCAGATGGTCGAGATAGTAAAACCCGTCTCCCTCCGGTTTCGGGTCCATATCCCCCAGCCAGTCGAATTCCGCCGTATAGGCGGACCCTTTCGGCCCCCACTGGTCGATGAAATACAGCAGGCTGCCGCCAATGCCCAGAATTGCGGGGGCGTCCAGCGATTTGTCGTCCCCCTCGTAAGGGGTTGCGCCCTTGGCCACCGCCATATCAAAGGCCTGCTGCGCATCCACAACCCGCCAGGCCATCGACGGCGCGCAGGGGCCGTGCTGATCCACGAAACGCTGGCCAAAGCTGCCGGGCTCGGCGTTCAGCAGATAGTTGATGTCGCCCTGACGCCACAGGGTGATGTCCTTGGTCTTGTGTCTGGCGACGGGGGCAAAGCCCATGCTTTCGAACAGTGTTGCCAGCGCGGCCGGATTTTCGTGCGCGAATTCGACGAACTCCATACCGTTGGTGCCGGCGGGGTTGGCCCCGGAAATTTCGGAAAAGGCGGCGGAATGGGGGAAGGGACCCATGGGAGACTCCTGTGTTGTGATTTGGTGCATCCTAGGCGCGTCTTTATGCAGGGGGGCGGTATTCTTCGGGGAATTCGCGAAAAAAATGCGGCGTATTTGCGGATTATGTGGTATATGCGCGGAATTATCGCATGAAAGGTCGCAGAGATGCCCGATGAAATCGATTCCCGTCTGTTGCGCGCGGTGCAACGCAACGCCCATCTGACAACGCAGGATCTGGGGGAGCTTCTGGCGCTGTCCCCCTCGCAGGCCGGCCGGCGCCGCCAGTTTCTGGAGCAAGAGGGCTATATCACCGGCTACCGTGCCAGCGTCGCCCCCGAAAAGCTGGGCCTAAGCGTAGAGGCCTTCATACAGGTGTCGATGGACGCCCACACCCGCGCCAATGCGCAGGCGTTTTTGCAACTGCTCGATCAGGTGGAAGAGGTCACCGCCGCCTGGACCCTGACCGGCGAGGCCGATTATATGCTGCGGGTTTTCTGTTGCGACCTGAAGGGGCTGAACCGTCTGGTGCATGACATCCTGCTGCCGCACCCTTCGGTCGCACGGGTGCAAAGCCAGGTGGTGATGGACCGGGTCAAGGCCGATTCGGCGCTGCCGGTGCGGTTTTAGGTGGCCTGGCGTCGGCCTCGCGCCCCAGCAGGTTGCGGATGAAACGTTTGCGGTCGGCCGCGCTCATCTGTTCGATCTGTTTCAGTATTTCGGCGTGGCCGGTGGCCAGAATTGCATCCAGCATGGCGCGCTGGTCCTGAAAGACGGCATCGACGGCGGCGATATCGAAGGGCTTGGCCCGCAGCGCCCGCACCAGACGGTTGCGCAGCCCCGTCAGCTCGGCACGGTCGATGCGCAGATCCTCGCGGTGGTCGCGCAGGGACTGGCGCAGCTGGCGCTGGTATTTCACCGGCAGGGCGCGGGCGATGATGGCGATGCCCTCCGGCGCTTCGGGGGCCGCGTGGTTGTGGGGGGCGCGCAGGGCCGCGCCGGCGAACAGGCCGGCAATGCCCAGATTGATCGCCAGCGATACCGCCAGCAACAGCTTTACCCAGCGCGCGGTCCTGTTCGGGGTGGTCTGGTCGCTCATGGTTTATCCTTCCGCCAGAAAGTCGCTGAAAGCGTCGGTGTAGCCGAACCCGAGGTCATCCAGCGGGTCGTCGCTGATACCCGAGACGAGTGTGCCCATTCCGGGCAGGGATTCAAGTGTATCGG
>JALWQC010000346.1 GCA_027080755.1 Paracoccaceae bacterium | reverse complement strand
GTATACCGGGAACGGTATCGAGGGTTCGAATCCCTTCGTCTCCGCCACTAACACCGTATACACATTGTGTTTATTGATATTCGGGGCGCGTAATTTGCCCCCCAATACTTTCCTCTCTTCAATGGCTGCCGGCATCCGTTAAGTATTTTACGACGTTCGGCTATGGACGCATGCACGGTCATCGTGCTTTCGCAGCCTTCAGACGTCGTGACGATAATATGTCATTAGCGGTATTACCGAGGGTCGGGGGGAATTTGCGCTTTGGTGTTTTCTGTTAGCAGGGCGGGAATGGAGCGACGTAACAGCCCTGTGCCGCCGCCCGCCCGGGGGGCGGCGCAATAACACACATGCACTACTTAACGGGGTGTCCTGTTTTTTGCTTGCATCCTTACAGTGTAATGCTTCATATTTCCCCGTATAGTTTCCGGTTTATAAAATATGGCTCCCGGACCGATACGTCGTTCGGGTGAAGTTGAATGTCCAACGTTCTCAAACTTATCGAATCCTTTCCGAGGGGACGCACGACCGGCGATCTTTTGCGTATGGGTGATATAGATTTGTCCCCGCGCAAACGTCTGGAATTTATCAGAGAACTGGAAACACTGGCCCATGAAGGGGTGATCGAACTGGGCAGAGACCGCAAATGGCGGGCCAAAAGCAGACCTCGCCTTGGCGAATACCTTTTACCCGATATTGCCACCAGGGATCTGGACAGTTTCGGGGATTCACTGCTTGCCACACCGGCGCGCCTTGGCCAGATTCCCGCCCCGGCTGTCGGGAATGATGCCGATCCTGTGCCAGTACAGAAACCGGATCCGCAGGCGCTTGTCCGCTACTATCGGTCCGCGCTCCGGTCTGATCCGCGCGGCGCTCTGACCCAGAGTCCGGAACGTCACGCAACCAGCTTTCAGCTGGTAACCGGCAACGGGAAATGGTGGGGTGGAGAAGAGGTCTTTGGCGAAATGCGCCTGCCCCTCGATCAGGTGCCCCCCGGCTTTCGCGAGGCGCTCAGCCGACGGGAGGCGAATGAAAACACTCTGGCGATCGGTTGGCCCATTGCTGTTGGCCGGAAAACCGGTGCGCCGGCAATCTGGCCCGTGGGGCTTCTTGCTGCGCAATGGCGGCGCGAGGACGGCATGCTGGTTATCACGGTCGAGACCGACAATATCCTTGTGAACCCGGACTGGCTGAAGGCCGCAGCGCGCAACACATCCTGGAGCGCGGCAGCGTTGCGCGAGGTTTTTTCCACAGAGGGCGTCGAAGGCCTCCCCCGGGAGGAGTTCAGGCAGCGGCTGAAGGAAGCCATGGCCCGTTCAGTTCGCGGAAAGCTGCAGGGCGTCCAGCCTTTGGGCCGGCTTGAGCCGACGGCAGAGGGTATCCACGACGCAGTGGCGCTGTTCCTGCCAAACGACAGCAGCTTTACCGCCGGGGCTGTCCGTGATCTTGACAGAATTGCAACGTGGTCACAGGACCGCCTGTCGCGCACAGCGCTGGGGACATTGCTGGGCCTTGATGTCGCCGGCCCCGCAAATGTAGCCCCGGCTTTGAATGTCGGCCCATTGAACGCCGAGCAGATTTTCGCCGTTCAGTCGGCCATGCGTGCGCCGTTGAGTGTTGTGACAGGCCCACCGGGAACCGGTAAAAGTCAGGCGATTGTGGCGATGGTTGCTTCGGCGCTGGCCGAGGGACAGCGCGTTCTGGTTGCCTCTAAAAACCATCAGGCTCTTGATGCTGTCGAAGGGCGGCTTTCCGACATTGCCCCGGATGCGGGCTTTATGGTCAGGACCCTGAATCCGGCAAAAGATGTGGATGTAGGCTTTCGGCAAGTCCTCGATACGCTGGTGCGCGACCCGTCAAACGGATTTTCGGGGGAAAGGGATGTGGTTTTGGCCGAATCCCTGCGGACCTTGTCCGGGGATCGCCGTAAAGCGCTGGATCTTATCGGCGAAAGGCGGCGGCTGAATCTTCAGCTGGCGGATCATATAGAACGCAGGGATGCTGTTGTTTTAACGCTGAAACAACAACAGATCACCCCGGTCAGACCGGATAAGCCCCTTTCGGGGCTGGCGCGGATAATCGCGTGGCTTACCGGATGGCAAAAGCGGAAACAGCCCCCCGAGCCAGAGGAGGTTCCCGTGGGTGCGGATCTTCAAAGTCTGGATGCGGCGATTGCCCGTGACCGGCAACGTCTGGCCCGGATGGAAGAGCCTGCGGATCCGGTAGATCTGACAGAGCGTATCGGCAAGATTTGTCGCAAGTATCTGCCCCGGCTTATGAACAGAATCGCAAATGTTCCCGAGGACAAGCGCCTTGCGCTGACAAATGCGCTGCGGGATATTGAACTGACCGGATCGACCTCGCTCGGGCGCGATTTGGTCGAACAGGTTCTGGACCACCGCCCCCTGTGGCTGGCCAGCGTTCTGGGAACTCCCAAACGCATCGACCTTCATGACGGGGTATTCGATCTGGTTATCTTTGACGAGGCAAGTCAGTGCGACATTGCCTCGGCTCTGCCGCTTCTTGCCCGTGCGCGGCGGGTTGTGATTGTGGGGGATGACAGGCAGTTGGCCTTTATTCCCCAGATAGGGGCGGCGCAGGATCGCAACCTGATGACGGCACAAGGATTGCCACAAAAGGGCATGGGGCGGTTTGCACAGGGGCGTGTCTCGCTTTTTGATCTGGCACGGTCCACGCCGGATGTTCCCGCTGTCATGCTGCGGGACCAGTATCGTTCGGCGGCGGATATTGTTGGATATATCAACACCGACTTCTATGGCGGACGGCTCCGCGTTTCTGCGGATATTGCGGGGTTAAAAGTCCCCAAAGGCGCGCGGGCGGGTATTGTCTGGACAGATGTGCCAGGGCATGCGTCCCCGTCAAATACTGCGCGCAACGTTAATACAGCAGAGGTTGACGCAATAGTAACCCATGTTCGGACTCTTCTGGTGGATCAGGGGTATAAAGGCACAATCGGGGTGATAGCGCCTTTTCGGGCCCAGGTGCGCGCGATTGAAATGGCCGTTCAAAAGGTCTTGCCGGAGGATCTGGCCAGAGGTGCTGAATTGCGTATCGCAACGGTGGACGGTTTTCAGGGGCAAGAGCGTGACGTAATCCTGTTTTCCCCGACGGTTTTTGCCGGAAGCCCCCAGTCCGGCGTAGCCTTTTTGCAGCGCGAGTGGCGGCGTATTAATGTTGCGATTAGTCGAGCTCGTGCCGTGGCGCATGTCTTTGGCGATCTTTCCTATGCCCGGTCAGGAAAAATCAGGACGCTTGCCAGCCTCGCGGCGCGGGCAACCGAACCCCCGCACCGGCAAGGTGAAAATATCTTCGACAGTGAATGGGAACGTATTGTCTATGCCGCACTCGGGCGACGGGGTCTTAAAGCGGAACCACAATACGAAATCGCCGGACGGCGCCTCGACTTTGCATTGTTCGGACCTTCCGGTGTCAAGCTGGATCTGGAGGTAGACGGCCGGATATTCCACCAGGATATCGACGGAAACAGGAAGATAGACGATCACTGGCGTGATCACCAAATGCGATCCCTTGGCTGGAAAGTCCGGCGGTTCTGGGTCGATGAATTGAAACAGGATATGGAGGGTTGTCTTGACCTCATCGAACAAGATCTCGGCCGATAGCCGGATCAACACCTATCTGGCGGTTTTTTTGTCAGTGATAGCGATTTCCGCAATGGTTTTTCTTCTGGTGCAAGTCCGCAAGCTGGATGCCGAGTTTTCGGATATCAGACGGGAAAAGCCCCGACTGGAAGCAGAAGTCGCCACCCTTCAGGACCGCAGGAATGCCCTTTTGCAGGAAACCGGCACGCTCAACGCCCGTCGGGATACGCTTCGCGATACACATGACGCGCTGGCGGCAGAGGTCGAGCTGAACCAGCAGACTATAAAACGTCAGGAAATACGGATCAAAGAGCTTGAGGATCGTGCGAAGACGGCAGATGCCACCCGTAGTGCTGCGGCCGAGGAAATTGCGGCCTTGCGCACAGAGCGGCAAGACCTTGAAGACAGCATCCAGACCCTCGGGCCGGACCGTGCGGATCTGGAACGCAAAATTGCAGACCTGAAAAGACGTCAGGAACAGCTTGGCAACGACATTGCAACAGCAACCAGCGCCCGGGATCTGTTAAAAGACGAGGTGAATAGCCTCAGGGACGAGCAGGCGCAGCTGACCGGAACGATCCAGAGTTTGCGCGGGGATGTTTCAACACTTGAAGGAAAGCGCAAGGAATTACAGACGGTGCGCCAACGCATTGCAGAACTGGCAGCAACGATTCAGGAACGTCAGGCGGAATCTGGGCGTTTGCAGGAAGCCCTCGCCGGATTAAAAGGCCAAATGCGGGAAAATCGGGACGAGCAGGACCAGCTTGCGACAGAAATCGCCGGTCTGAGGGCTGCTCGGGCAACCTTGCAACAAAATATCCAGCCAATGGAGGACCGCAAGTCAGCCCTGTTGACGGAGATCGAAAAGCTTGAAAATCGCCAGAAGGAACTTGCACAGCAAATCACCCAGGCAACGGCCAGCCGCGACGGGATCCAGACGGAAACCGCAGCTTTGCTGAAAACGCGCCAGACCCTCCAGTCCGAGGTGACCGCGCTACAAGGCTCTCTTAACTCCCTTCGGGACGAAACAGAACGGGCAAAGACCAGGGTCTCGGATCTGCGGTCTCAAATTTCGGAACGGCAGGCGCGGGCGCAAGCCCTTGAAGCAGAGATAACGACGCTGGACCAATCCGTTGCAAACAGAGAGGCAAAGGTTTCCGCCCTTACGGAAAATATCCGGACTCTGCAAGAGGATCAGGCGGCGCTTTCTGCGAAAATTGAACAGCAAAAACAGGTGGTTGATGATCTTGAACAGAAAAGCCGGAGCAGTGAGGCAACGCTGGCCGAAACCATCGCCCGCCGTCAAGGTATAGAGGCGGATATTCTGGGACTGGAAGAACGTCGCAGCGGCATAGAAGCGGAAATCCGGTTGTTGGAACAACGCAGGACCAAGACCGTTGATGAAAATGCAAAAGCGCAGGCGGCCCTGGTTTCTGCCGGAAATATGCTTGCGGATATCGAGGCGCGCCAAAAGACACTGGCGGCCCATATCGCCGATCTGGAAGCACAGGAACGCCGCTTGAGTGCGCTCATCACGACACGGGAGGAGGAATTGCAACAGCTTTCGGATCGTATCCGGGACCAGAAAGAAGCGGCACCGGCCATCATGGAACCACCCGAAGGGGAAAATAGCGCCACACCGGCCGATACTGCAGCAGGAGCCACAGAATGACCTTTGATATTGTATCTGTTGTTATCGGGGCGGGCATCGTTGTTATTTTTCTGACGGTTCTCTTTCTTGTGCTGGCTCAGCGATATGACCGGGTGATCAGCACCGCCGGCCCCCGTATCACCCGGGACGAACTGGAGGCGCAAATAGAGATCAAGCGCCAGGCCCTTGCCGATATTGACAGCCAGCTGCATGCCCGCACGAAAGAGATGGAAGATGTTGCCGGATTGAAGGCCGAGGTTGATGCCCTGTGCCGAGAACGGGACGAGATACTTGTCACGCTTGAAACCCTTTCCGAGCGAAAGGAAGAGATCCGCGCCATGGATCGCGAAACCGAGGAGGCCGTTGCCCGCTTTGCCGAAGCAAAACGCGAGCTTGACGAAAAGGAAGATGCCCTGCGCCTGGTCCAGGCGCGGCTTGACAGGGCCGAGGCGTTGGTAGGGGAAATCGAAAACCTTCAGAGCGAAGCCGGCCTGTTACGTAACGAGGTGGATAGTCTGAGGGCCGAGCTGGGTAGTTTACGACAATTAAAAGAGGAAGAGGCCAATTTGCAGATACGTGTGGCTGACCTGAATCGTGAAGAGTCCTGCCTGGAAGGATCCACAGCCGCGGCTTTGGAGAATTTGCAAAAGGTAAGGTCTACCCTGAGTGTAACAGATCATAAACGCGCAGAGGTGGAAGCCTCTTTCAGAAAACTTTTGACGCAGAACGAAGTTGCCGCGGCAGAGGCCAGGCATCTGGACGCGGAACGCACAGCCCTTGAAGCGGATCGCAGTACGCTTGAATCCCGGATCGAGTACTTGCGAAGCAAGGCTGGCCAACTTTCCGGCTCGGACGATGGATTGGACGAAGATCCGCTACGGGATCTGAAATCCATGCCGCCGGTGCTTGGACAGTTGAAAAAGCTTGAACTGCACGATCGCGAGACCGAAGAAGAGGCCTTGCATCGGGTCCAGAAATATATGGGTGCTTATGGTCTGGAATATCCGTCCCGCACTATTCACGCTTTTCACACCGCGATGAAAGTGAACGAAACAACCCAGTTGGCCGTTCTGGCCGGCATTTCCGGTACGGGTAAAAGCCAGCTGCCACGTCGCTATTCCGAAGGTATGGGGATCGGGTTTTTGCAAGTGCCTGTGCAACCACGTTGGGATAGCCCGCAGGATCTGATGGGGTTTTACAACTATATCGAAGGCCGGTTCCGTCCTACCGATCTGGCCCGCGCTTTGTATCAGGTTGATGCCTACAACGGTGCGGATAAGGACCCCGATCTGCAGAACAGAATGATGATGGTGCTGCTTGACGAGATGAACCTTGCACGGGTGGAATACTATTTCTCGGACTTCCTCAGCCGGTTGGAAAGTCGCCCTCGGCGGGGTCAGACAGACAATGAATCCGCCCGTAAAGATGCGGAAATAGAGCTGGAGATCAAGATGGCCGCAGGGCAGCAACCCCCCCGGATTTTCCCCGGCTATAACGTTCTTTTTGCAGGCACGATGAACGAGGACGAAAGCACCCAGTCCCTGTCGGACAAGGTTATCGACCGGGCCAATGTCTTGCGTTTTGCCGCGCCGCGCAAAATACGGGAAGGCGCCCCGACCGGGGACATCCCGGAAATGAAGGCCCTTTCCCTGGACCGGTGGAACAGCTGGGTCCGTAATACCGGTTCCCTGGGGGGCGAAAAGGCACGGGTAGGCGGCTATCTTGATAGCCTTGTCGACATTATGCGGGATCTGCAACGTCCTATCGGCCATCGACTGGGGGGTGCAATGATGTCCTATGTCGCCAATTACCCGGAAGTCGGGGGGCATAGTTCTATCAAAATACCGCTTGCCGATCAGATAGAGATGCGGCTTTTGCCCAAACTTCGCGGCGTCGATATGGATCAGGCCGGCCCGCATTTCGATACACTGGAAAGTTTCGTTGATAAAACTCTGGGGGATAATGACCTGGCCGACGCTATCAGGAATTCTGCCGAGCTTTCCCGCGAGGAAACCGGTCAATTCGTATGGCGGGGGGTGACGCGTCAATGAACCTGTTCCGACGGCCATGGGCGTCACCCGAAGATATTTCGGCAGGTATAGGCAGCCTGGGGCCCGGGGACTGTTTTCTGGTTGAAGAAGCGGCGGAAGACGGCGGGCATCCCTATGCCCAGCTGCTTGATTGGCAGGTGGATGGCAGAAAACGGGCGCTGAAGCTGTTACCCTATCCAAAGGCCGGTCATGCGAAGGGTCCACCCGCAGTAGAGGGTTTGCCCTTCCGGCCGAAAACAAATGTTGATCCGAAAACCACGCAGGAATACGAGGCCGCCGCCGCCCTTGGCCGTATGAACCAGGTGGTCGCCCGTTTGATGGAACTCGAAGCGGCGCTTGATGACCCCGAAAAGGTATGGAGCCGCCTGCTCGAGGCATGGCAAAGGGCAGAAAACGAGGAAAACCCCCGCATGGCCGAAATTGTCCGGCAGGCCAGGGATATCCTTCCAAGGCTTCACTCTCTGGAAAAGGGCATACGTCGTGTTCTACGCCGCACGCGCGAGATGACGCCGTTAAGCCGGGTTCAGGAAATGGACCGGGCCAGCATGTTGTGGATTGCACGCCAGCCGGGAAGAACGCTTGCCGAGCGCGCCGGATCACGGCAACGGATGCTGGCGATTGTCCGCCACGAGAATTTCGATACATTGGAAAACCGCGTGCTTCACGCCTATGTGGTTCTGGCGGCAGATGTGGCGCGGGAATGGATACAGGAACACCAGAGCGCAAGCACCAGTACCCGCTATCGCATTGTAGCGGACTACCGCCGGTATTGTCGCCACTTGATGCGGGTGTTTTCCGATCTGGGGATTGGTCGTGCCGGGCCCGGGATCACTCCCAATTATGTCCTTACGGATAATCGGGACTACCGTATGGTTTATAATGCCTGGCTACGTTTGATCCGCCGAGAACGGGAAATTGATGATCTTTGGGCATGGCAAGCCCAAAGCTGGACCGATTTTTGCACACTTGCCGTAACCCTTTCGCTGTTTACACTCGACGAGGCGGACCTCGTCGCCCAATCGCCGGTCCTGTGGAATTCCGAGGCGATTACAGGCCGCTGGTTCGAACAGGACAACCCTCTGGCTGTTTTCTGGCTAAGGGAAACCGGCCGTATTGTCGAGGTTCAGGCTCGCCCCAAGACGGTATCATCCAGACAGGCCGCCGTGCGTGCGCATGTCTGGCTACGGATCACGGATATAAAAGGCGATGGGATGCCGCGCCGTATCCCTGTCTGGACAATCCATTGTTTTCAGCCCGGGGACATGACGGCCGAAGTTCAGCAGGCTGCCCGAAGCTTGCAAATGGCGCAACAGATTCGGGGCGTTAATATCATGAAGAACGGTCTGGTTCTGTCGCAGGCGTTCGGATCGCCGCAGGTAGAGGAAACAGACGCAGGCGGCTGCATTGTGCGGGGGTTAAGCCTTGATGCGGTGGGGGATTCCCTTGCCCGGGGGATGCGCGAGCTTGGGGCTTATGTTCAGGATCTGGTTCTGGAGACAGCGCCATGAAGCGCCTTGTAGGATATGATCTGAACGGTTGGCGTGATCTTGCTGTGCGAAACTGGATCCAGATACCGGGCGAGGATGATAAAACCGGCCCCGATACGGTTATTGCGGGGGGCATGGACGGATCCGTCGTTTCTCTGGGCAAAAACAGATATATCGGGGGTGCGCAGGCCGAAATGGCCCCTCATGGACGAGGACCGGGGTGGGGGGCCATTGGCGCGCCCGAAAACAGAAGCCGCGTGCGGGATCTGCTGGCATCACCTGCAAACGCAAAGGATAGAATCGCCGCGTCGCTTGTTGGCCTTGCGCAGCGGGCGGATGTGGGCGTTCTGGCAATTTCCGATACCGGCGCTGTTACGGAAGAGATGCAGGAAACCCTTCTTGATGCCATGCGTCGCGCCAATGTGCGCCATCGCCTGCTTGTATGGCGGCCGGTGCTGGCCTTGCTTGGGGCTATGGGTGATTGTGCCTTTGAAGGCCGTGAGCGTATAGGAATCGTCACCCACGAAACGCATGGTTTCGGCACCCGGATTTTGACCTTGAGGCAGGGCAAGGTTCTGACACCTGAAAGACGTCCCGGCGGTGGGCTGCATCACAGCGCGCTCGGGCTCGCCCCCCTCTATAGCGACGTAGCTTCCCGCTTGTCACACCCCGAGTCGGGTGAGCCGAACAAAAACTACCTTGCAGCCTCGAGCATACCAATTCGGGTGATCCTCGGAGAGCCACCCGAAGCGGAGGTTTTGCGTAGGAACAATGGCAGCTGGACTGTTATACAGCCTCCCGCTCTGCCGCCGATCAGGGATCCCGACACCTTTGATGCGATGGCCGGGGACCTCGGGGATTGCGACAGGGTGTATGTGGAAACACCGGTGCGTGGACCGCTGGCCGAAGATGTCAGAAACGAACTGCATCACAGGCTGGATGTCGATGTCACCCTTCTGCCCCCCGAAACCGTGGCGAAAGGTGCGCGTGTTGCTACCGGCCTGCTGGATGCCGGCGATCCCGTTTTCTTTGATTGTCCGCCCCGGTCGTGAAGCGGCAAAAGGGCCATTTCCGCCAGTCGGTACCAGATTTTCAAATTGGAGTATTCCGGTGCGGGTTGTATCGAAACGCTTTCCTTCGCCTTTCCGAAACGATAAGGTCCTCAAATAGTTGAAGCAGAATAACAGGCATCCCCGGCATGAATACGGTCGCAAAAGACAGACAGGCCGAGCTTCTGCGGGATTGTGTTTCTATTGATCTCGAGGTTGACCCTGAAAAAGCCCGGATTTTTGCCTTTGCGGCGGTAAAGCAGGACCCTGCCGCGCCGGCGCTGGTTGTGCGTTCCGGTGTCGGGGCCGGTCTGGCAAAACTGGATGCCTTTTGCCAGGGATTCCGGCATGTCATCGGCCATAATATCCTGTGCCATGATCTGCCCCATCTGGCGGCTGCGGCCGCGCGGTTTACGGCTTTGGCAGAGGCGCCCATCGATACGCTTTGGCTTAATCCGCTGGCCTTTCCGCGCAATCCCTACCACCATCTGGTCAAACATTATCAGGACGGCCGGCTTTTGACCGGGCGGGTGAATGACCCGGAATTCGACGCCAGACTGGTGTTCGAGGTGCTGGAAAACCAGATAAACGCTTTTGCGGCCCTGAATGAACAAACACCGGATGCCTTGACGGCCTATCACTACCTTTGTTGCCGCGCGCCGCAAAGGGACGGTTTTGACCGGCTGTTTTCCACGATCCGCGGCGCTGCACGGCCAGCAAGGCAAGAGGCCGTCGAGGCGATCCGCCGTCTGCTGGATACGGCGGCCTGTTCCGCAATGGTCCGGCGCACACTTGAAACCATTGACGACAGCCGCCTTGGCTGGCCGATGGCCTACGCCCTGTCGTGGATTTCCGTGGCGGGCGGGGATTCCGTTATGCCGCCCTGGGTGCGTGCCCGGTTTCGGGATGCGGCCCGTATTGTGCGGGATCTGCGCGATACGAATTGCGGCGACCCTGCCTGCCACTATTGCCGCACCAACAACGACCCGAAACAGGCGTTGAAACGCTGGTTCGGCTTCCCGGATTTCCGCCCCGAGCCTTTCGACGAATTCGGGCGTCCGCTTCAGGAAAGAATTGTCGAAGCGGCGATGAAAGGGGACAGTCTGCTGGGGATCCTGCCCACGGGCACGGGGAAATCTATCTGCTACCAGATTCCGGCCCTGTCCCGTTTTGACAAGACCGGCGCGCTGACGGTTGTGATCTCGCCGCTGGTGGCGTTGATGGCGGATCAGGTGCAAGGGCTGGCGCGGGCGGGTATATCCTCGGCGGTGACAATCAACGGGCTGTTGTCGCTTCCGGAACGCCATGATGCGCTGGACAAGGTGCGTCTGGGGGATGCGGCGATCCTGCTGATTTCACCGGAACAGTTGCGCAGCACTTCGGTACGTTCCGTGCTTGCACAGCGCGAGGTCGGGCTGTGGGTGCTGGACGAAGCGCATTGTGTTTCCAAATGGGGGCATGATTTCCGGCCCGACTATCGCTATATCGGGCGTTTCATCAAAGAAAAATCCGGCGATGAAATTGCGCCGGTTCTTTGTCTGACCGCGACAGCAAAACCGGATGTCGTGCAGGATATCCGCGGACATTTCAGCGACCGTCTCGGGCTGGATCTGGCTTTGTTTGACGGGGGGGCTTCGCGGACAAATCTGGATTTCCGCATCCAGCCGACCCAGCGCAAAACCAAGCTGGCCGATATTCTGGCGGTGTTAGAGACGGATTTACCCGATACCGGCACCTCGGGGGCGGTGGTTTATTGTGCTACACGCAGTGCGACCGAACGGGTGGCAGAGTTTCTGAAGCAACAGGGCCTTGCGGCCGACCGGTATCATGCAGGCCTTGGCGCCGAGGAAAAGCGCGATATTCAAGAGGCCTTCCGCACCGGCAATCTGCGGATCATTGCGGCAACCAATGCCTTTGGCATGGGGATCGACAAACCCGACATCCGGCTTGTTGTCCACAGCGATGTGCCCGGCTCGCTTGAAAACTACCTGCAAGAGGCCGGCCGGGCCGGGCGCGATCAGGCCCCGGCAAAATGTGTGCTGCTGTTCAATACAGAGGATGTGGATCGCCAGTTCAGCCTGAGCGCCCGCTCGCGTCTTGCGCGCCATGAAATCAGCGCCATTCTAAAGGCGCTCCGGCGGCTTGACAGCAGGACGGGCAAAACCGGCAAGGTTGTCGCTACCGCCGGCGAGATCGTGCAAGAGGAAAAAGACCGCGATTTCCAGCGCGACAGTGCCACCGATGACACCCGGGTCAAGACGGCCGTGTCCTGGCTTGAAGAGGCCACGCTTCTGCGGCGCGAGGAAAACCGGGTGCAGGTTTTTCCCGCCTCTCTTAACGTGCGGGATCTTGGGCAGGTCGGGGAAATTCTGAAACGGGCGGACATAACACAGGTGCGGCGCGCGCAGCTTCTGGGCATTGTCGAACGTATCATCAACGCCCCCGCGGAAGAGGGGATATCCACCGATGACCTGAGCGGGGCCAGCGGGCTGACCGGGCCGGCCTTACGCAAGGCGCTGACGGATCTGGAAGTCTTGGGAATTGCCCGCGATGACACGAATATCACGATTTTTGTGCATGTCGGGGGACAGGGGGCCTCGCAGGGGCGCTTTGAAAGGGCCTCGCGGCTTGAAAGCGATTTGATTGCGTGGATGCGCGAAGAAGCCCCTGACGCCGATGCCAACAATGCCGAGCCGACCCCCTTCAACCTTGCCGCGACCAGTCAGGGGTTGCGGGACAGGGGGCATACCGATGTGCGGCCCGATATTGTCGAAGGGCTTCTGCGGGGCATGGCGCAGGACGGGCGGGATATGGAAGGCGGGCGCGGCAACCTGCATGTGCGAAAGGCTTCGCGCGCCAGTCTGTTCATCCGTTTGCAACGCTCGTGGTCTGTTGTTGAACAATCGGCCAGATTGCGCCGGACAGGGGCCGGATTGTTGTTGACGCATCTGCTCGGGCTGGTTCCCAAGGGGGTGCGGGGCAAGGATATTCCGGTGGAAACCACCTTGGGAAATCTGCTGGCGGCGATCAACGGCGATGCCATTTTGCGCGGCGCTGTCAATGACCCGAACAAGCTGATGGATCGCGCGCTTTTATGGCTGCACGAACAGCAGGTCATCACCCTGGGTAAAGGCCTGTCGATATTCCGCCCCGCGATAACCCTGCATCTAAGCCCGAAGCGCGGGCAGTTCACCGTCCAGCATTTTGCGCCGCTCGAGGAACATTACACAGAACAAACTATCCAGACCCATGTCATGGCGGCCTACGCCGAAAAGGGCATTGCTGACATATCAGAGGCCGAAAGGCTGTCCGCCGATTATTTTGTGCTGGAACGGGATGCCTTCATGCGTCGCTGGATGCCGGGACGTGGCACAGAGTTTCGCAGGCAGGCGACGGGGCAGGTCTGGGCAGGTATTGTTGATTCCCTGAATAACAGCACGCAGGAACAGATCGTGCGCGATGATCGCGAACAGACGAATGTGCTGGTGCTGGCCGGTCCCGGCTCGGGCAAGACGCGCGTTCTGGTGCATCGCATCGCTTATCTGGTAAAGATCCGGCGCGAGGACCCGAAGGGTATTCTGGTGCTGGTCTACAATCGTCATGCGGCGGCGGAAATCCGTGGCCGTTTGCGCCGTATCATCGGGGATGAAGCGGGCTTTGTGACGGTTTCGACAATCCACGCCCTTGCCATGCGTCTGGTCGGGGCAAGCTTTGCCAACGGCGCCGGCACAGGGGATCAGGATTTTGACAGCCTGCTTATGGATGCCGTTGCCCTGTTGCGCGGGGACGGATTGGACAAGGCAGCGGCCGAGGCCCTGCGCAGCACCTTGATTCAGGGCTACCGCTGGCTTCTTGTCGATGAATATCAGGACGTCGGCCCCGAAGAATACGCCCTTATTTCCGCCGTGGCGGGCCGTAGCCTCGATGATCCCGACCTGCGTATCAGCCTTTTCGCGGTGGGGGACGACGATCAGAATATCTATTCCTTTGCCGGTGCCTCGGTCCGCTATATCCGGCAGTTTGAAAAGGATTATGCGGCCAAACCCGTGTTCCTGACGGATAATTACCGCTCTTCCGGGCATATCATTACCGCTGCAAATGCCGTTATCAAGGGGGCTACGGCCCGCATGAAGGCCGGCCATGATATTACAATCGATCCGGGGCGGCAGGACACCCCCGCCGGCGGGGTGATGGCCGCGCTTGATCCCGTGGCACAGGGGCGCGTCCAGATTCTGGAATGTCCCGCAGGCAACGATGCACAGGCCCTGACCGCACTGGAGGAACTGCAGCGCCTGTCCCGTCTGATCCCCGACTGGACCTGGTCGCGCGCGGCGATTATCGCACGGGACTGGCAAAAGCTGGTTCCGGTGCGCGACTTTGCCGAGGCGCTTGGAATTCCGGTAGAGATTGCCAATGAACGCTTGCCCGGTTTATGGCGGATGCGCGAAATGCAGACGTTTGTCAAAACCCTGCGCAAGGATCATAACCGCATGGTCTCTATCGCCGGTTTAACCGGTATTCTGAACGGCATTCCGACCTCTGTCTGGACCGATCGCATTGGCGAGGGCCTGGGCCTGCTGGCGCGGGAAACCGGCGGGCGGGATCTTCCTGCAGAAGATGTCATCGAATGGCTGGCCGAATGGTCGCGCGAGGCCCGGACCGCGCAGCGCGGCTTGAAACTGTTGACGGCCCATCGTGCCAAGGGGCTTGAGTTTGACGATGTGGCCATCCTCGACGGGGGGTGGGAGCGCCCCTCGCGCAACGAGGATCAGGACGCCCCCCGCCGCTTGTTCTATGTGGCCATGACCCGGGCAAGGCGCAATCTGCTTGTGCTAAGCAATGATAACCACGAATACCTGCCGGCACATTCCCCCGCGATTATCAACCGGAAGGTCTCGCCGGACCTCGCGGCCTTTCCGGGGCCAAGACGCCATTTCCGCCCGCCCGAGGCCCGTATGGTGGACTTGTCCTTTGCCGGCCGTCAGCGCGACACGCACCCCGCGCTTGTCGCAATTGCACAGGCCCGCGTTGGTGATCCCGTGATGCTGGTGCGGGAATACG
>JALWQC010000345.1 GCA_027080755.1 Paracoccaceae bacterium | reverse complement strand
CTTCGATATTCTCTGGAGCCGCATCGCGCTGTTCCAGCAGGGCAAGGTGGGGGCGCGGCTGGCCCGTTACGAAAGCGGCAGCCATGTTGTCTCGCGCCTGTTCGATGTGATGAAGGACGTGGACCGCGATGTCGTCAACCTGAAGCCGGGGGATACGGAAAAGGCCGCCGAATTGCTGGAAAAATTCGCTCCGTTTCCGGCCGAGCTGGCCGATTACAGCCGCGCGGTCACCGTGGGCGAGGAATTGCGCGGCCGCCAGATCCGCGAGCGGCTGGAAAGCAGCGTCAACATCACGCTGGGGCTTTTCGCGCTGGCCACCGTGATCGCCCTGCTGGCCGTGGCCTATTTCGACAGGGAAAGCAAACGTTTCCAGAAACTCGCCGCCGCTAACCGGGCCCTTGCCGATGCCGCGGAAAAGGCCAGCCGCGCGAAATCCCAGTTCCTGACAATGATGAGTCACGAGCTGCGCACCCCGATGAACGGGGTGCTTGGCCTGCTGGCGCTTAGCAAACAGAACGAAACCCAGTCCAAACGGCGCAACCTGATCCAGCAGGCGGAACATTCGGCCCGCCAGATGGTGGCGCTTCTGGCCGATATTCTGGATTTCAGCGCCCTGCAGGCCGACGACATCCAGCTGGACAAAAAACCCTTTGAAATCGGGCATCTGGCCAAGGCGGTCGGGGACCGGTTTGCCCCGCAGGCGCGGCGCGAAGGGGTCAGCATAGAGATTTCCGTCTCTGAATCCTGCCCGACCACCGTGCGCGCCGATTTCCGCCGTCTGCGCCAGGCCTTCGGCCATTTGACCCAGTATATCGTCGAAACCGCCGGCGCGCGCCACACCAGCATTGATTTCGATTGTCACGACGGGAATTTGCTGATGCGGCTGACGTTCGAATATACCTCCAGCGGGGGGGAATGGCGGCCGGACCTTATTCTGGGCGAGGACGAGCGCACCGGCGACAAATTCGCGACAGATGCGCTCGGCCCGGCGATTGCGCGCGGGTTGATTGAAAAAATGGGCGGGAAAATCCGCGTGGACACCCCCGGTGACAACCGGATTTCCGTGGTGGCCGCCATCCCGGTGGAATCTTTCGATGTCAGCACTCTGAACGTGGATGTCATGGCCGCGACCGAAGCCATGGGTGCCATCTGCCGCGCCGCGCTTAAAGGGGACAACATCCGTTTCCTGCAAGAGGGCGACGACAAACAGGCGCATATCGTGCTGATCGAATCAGGCAACGGTAACGAAAGCGGCTTTCTGAAGGCGGCGCAGACGAACTATCCGGACGCGCTGCTTGTGGCGCTGGGGCGGCCGATAAATGTCGAAGCCTTTGACTTTGTTATTGAACTCCCGCTCGATTTTCAGGAGCTGCGCCAGATTGTGTATCGTCAGATTGCCTGAAAAAATTAATAGGCTATTTACCCCTTACGGGTGTATACTGCCATTCGTGAAACCTATGGTGGTGATCACGCAAAGCGGAAAGAGAAAACCGGGACGTCTGGAATGAACCATCAAGTGAACAGCCCCTCTGGCGACCAGCAGGACGAGCGGAAGCGGAATTTTGCACTGCTGTCCCATGACTTGCGCTCGGCGCTGGCCGGTGTTGTGGGCAGTCTCGACCTGATCAACGAGGAAAGCATCTCGCCCGATGCGCGGGGCAATATCATCCGCGCCCGCGCCTCGTCCCGCATGTTGCGCGAATTGCTGGATCTGGCCTTTGATATGGAAGAGGACGTTTCCTACCAGCACAACATCGGGCTGCCGGTCGATCCCGCGAAAGAGCTGGCGGTAATCGCCGATATCTGGGGGGTAACGCCCGGGGGTCGGAAAATCCTGACGCTGGACCTGCCCGAAACCGTGCCGCATCTGGACAGCACCGACAAGGTCAGCTTTCACCGCATCATGAACAATCTGGTGGGGAATGCGCACAAGTTTTCCGACAACGGGCTGGTGCGGGTCACGGTGTCCTATGACGGCGGGCAGACGCAGAAAATCAGCGTCAGCGATTCGGGCCCGGGCTTTAGCGATGCGGCGCTGGAACGGCTGTTCCAGTTTCGCGGACGGCCGGAAAATTCCGACAAGCCTGGCTCTGGCATGGGGTTGTATATCGTCAATACGCTGGTGCGCAGCATGGGCGGCACGATTACCGCGCGCAATATCCCCGCCGGCGGGGCGCTGGTGGAAATGGTGTTTCCGGTGCAGCAGGCCGCGGGGCAGGAGGAAACCGCGCGGGTGGACGAATTGCCGGACCTGTCCAACCTCAACATCCTGCTGGCCGAGGATAACATCACCAACCAGCTGGTCGTGACGCAGATGCTCAAATCTATGGGCGCGAATTTCGAGGTGGCCTCGGACGGGGTCGAGGCACTGGAAGCCTTTGACGCCGGCGAATACGACGTGGTGCTGCTGGATATCGAAATGCCGCGAAAATCGGGGCTGGAGGTCCTGCGCGAGATCCGCGCGCGCACCGATGCCAAATCCGCAACCCCGCTTGTGGCCCTGACCGCCTATGTCATGCGCGAGCACCGCGACCGCATCGAAAAGGCCGGCGCCGACGGGATTATTGCCAAACCGATAGAGGGGATCGCCGCCCTCGGGAAATCCATTCTGGGCTTTATGTATGGCACCGCCCCGCAGAAGGTTGCCGCCACGCAGGCCAGCGGCACCCTGTCCACCTTCGAAGGGGACGTGGGCGAGGTGGACATGCAGGTATTCAACGCGCTGATGGACACGATCGGGCCGGACACGCGGCTGGAATTTCTGGAAAAGGTGACCATCGATCTGGAAGACATGCGCACCAAGCTGATAGAGGCCGAGGCGAACGCCGATATCCTGGCCATCCGCGCCGCCAGCCACACGCTGGTGTCGGTCGGCGGCTCGATCGGGGCCTCGAATTTGCAGCAATGTGCCGAGGCGCTGAACCTCGCCGTAAAGACCGAAGGACAGGTTAACCGTCAATCCTTGAATATGCAGTGTATAAAAGGTATCTCTGAGGTGTTGGCATTTCTCGCCAGACAATAAAAGATAGCTTGTTAATGACATTACCGATCCTGCTTGTTGAAGATACGCCATCCCTGGCCATGGTGTATGAAACGGTTTTGCGCAAAGCCGGCCATAAAATTGTATCTACCGGCACGATGGCCGAGGCACGCAGCGAATTTTTCAAAACCCCCTACAAGATTGTTTTGCTTGACTTATTACTGCCCGACGGGGACGGGACCGAGCTGATGGGCGAGTTTATCGCCAAAGAGGCGGACGTAAAAATCATCGTGATCACCGCCAATGGTTCCATCAACCGCGCGGTAGAGGCCATGCGCCTCGGCTCTTTCGATTTTCTGGTTAAACCCTTTGACGAGATTCGCCTGCTCTCTGCTGTCGATAACGCCATTCAGGCGCTGCAAACGGACCGCACGGCGGAATCCCTCCCGGTCGAGGGGGAAACACAGGGGTTTCAGGGGTTTATCGGCTCTTCCGAGGAAATGCAGGGCATTTACCGCATGGTGCGCAATATCGGACGTTCCACCGCGACGGTTTTTGTGACCGGCGAAAGCGGCACGGGCAAGGATGTCTGCGCCCAGGCGATCCACAATGTGTCCAGTCGGGCGCGGGGGCCGTTTATCCCGCTCAACTGCGGGGCCATTCCGCGCGATCTGCTGGAATCCGAGGTCTTCGGCCATTTGAAAGGCTCTTTCACCGGCGCGATTGCCGACAAAAAGGGGGCGGCGGCGGCGGCGCATGGCGGCACGCTGTTTCTGGACGAGATTTGCGAGATGGACCTGGCGCTGCAAACCAAACTGTTGCGGTTTTTGCAGACCTCCACCATCCAGCCGGTCGGGGCGACGCGCCCGCAAATGGTGGATGTGCGCATCGTCTGCGCCACCAACCGCGACCCGCTGGCCGAGGTGCGGGCGGGGCGCTTCCGCGAGGATCTCTATTACCGTCTG